>CANHON010000001.1 GCA_947462115.1 Deltaproteobacteria bacterium
CCGTCGTAGACCTCCGGCACCTCGACGTTGATGTCCTGGACGTGCGACCCGTGGAGCGCGGTGAGCCAGCTGTCCCAGTCGATCTCCGGCGCCAGCTCCTTAAGGCCCTTGCGGTCGAGCTTGTTGTAGGTCTTGGTGGGGTCCCGCAGCTCGGCGCGCGGCTTGTGGATGCGGGCGAGCATCATCTCGACGTTCAGGGCCTTTTTGGCCTCTGCTTCGCCGCCGATCTTGGCGAGCTCGAGCATCTTTTGGATGTGCTTGGGGTAGGCCGCGAGCAGCGCCTTGCCCTTCTCGTCCTCATCCTTGGGGAAGTAGTAGTCCCGGTCGGGCAGGCCGAGGCCGGTCTGCGTGAGGTGCAGCACCTGCAGGCCCGGATCGTGGAAGTCGCCGTCCACGCTGCCGCCCCAGAACACGTCGATGCCGTGCCGCTGCAGCTCACCGATGACCTTGACCAGCTCCAGCGTATTCTTGGCCTTGTCTACCTGGGCGAACAGGGGCTCCAGCGCGCTGAGGCCGGCCTTGTCGATGGCTGCCTCGTCCATGCAGGCGCCGTAGGCCTTGCCGACCCGGGCCCAGTCGGCGTCACCGCTGGTCGGGTCCTTGGCGGCGCGCTCCATCAGGCCCTTGATGAAGTTGTCGTTCTCGTCGGTGATCGTCGAGAAGCTGCGCGTCCACCGGCTTTTGTCGGCGGGCAGCTTGGTGCGCGTCACCCAGCCGCCGCAGGCGTACTGGTAGAAGTCTTCGCAGGGGTTGGCCGACTTGTCCATGTCCTGCAGCACGGCCGTGGCGTAGGCAGGCAGCTCGATCTTGGCCGGCTCGACCGCGGGCGGCGGAGGGGGCGTGTTTTTCGCGCAGCCCGCGAGGGCGAGGCCCGCGACGGCGCTGAGCAGGAGGGCGGCGCGGAGGCCAAAGGCGCCGCTGGAGGGCGACGCGACGACGGGCAGGGAGGTGGGCGTTTGCATGCGCCCGAAGTAGCCCGCGGGGGCGCCCTTTGGCAAGACCAACACCCGCTGCCCGCACCGCTTCAGCGCCCGGGCGCCCGGAGCAGCGTCGCCGTCATGCAGCCCATCGCGCCCGCCGCGGCCAAGCAGGCCCCCATCGGCCGGCTCAGCACCCGGATGCCCTCGGCGCGCAGCAGGGCCTCGGTCTCGGGGTTGCCGGCGGGGATCACGAGCTCGCGGGGGCGCAGCACCACCCCATTGTTGGACCGGCCCTGGCGCAGCTCGGCGCTGGGCTGCAGCTCGATGAGGCGCAGGCCCCGGTGCTTGAGCAGGGCCCGCAGGCTCGGCGGGCATCGCTCCGCGTCGATCACCGCGAGATCAGCGTCGAGCAGCAGACACACACCGAGGAGGTGCTGCACGCCGGCCGGCAGGGGGAAGCCGAGCACCTCCACCCCGCGCGCCCAGAGCAGCGCGGCCAGCTGCGCGCAGCCCTCGGCGTTGGTGCGGCGGCCGACCCCGACGAGCAGGGTGTTCCGGTCGAGCCAGAGCGCGTCCGCCCCTTCGAAGGTGGCGCCGCCGCGGGGCAAGGCGAGGCAGGGCACGCCCCGGGCCGCCAGCGCCGCCTGCATGAACACCGGCTCCCCCGCGCGCACCGGGGCCGTTGGGCGCCCGAGCACCACGCCCTCGGGGGTGCTCAGGCCGAGATCGCGGAGGACCAGGAAGTTCGGCGGGGCGACCCCGAGGCCCGGGAGCGCGGGCTCCGCCATCCACACCTCGACGCCCTCCTCGGCGTAGAGCTCGGCCAGCGCGCTGATCTCGCCCCGCATCGCCGCGCGATCGGGCCGGGCCAGCATGTGGGCGGCCTCGGGATCATCCACCGCGTCGAGGGAGGGGCTGGGCCAGCTCAGCATGCAGCGCAGCAGAGGCCCGTGCTCGTCCACCTGCCCCACCTTGGTCCACCAAACGCCCTCCCTGACGTCATCCTCGTGGGGAGCCGCACGGCGCGTGAAGCCAGCGCCGCCGTAGGTGGCCGGCACCGCCTCGCCAGCGCCCGGGGCGCAGCCTGCGCTGGCCGCTGCGGCCGCGGGCTGGTTGGCGGAGCTCGGCGGGTGATCGGTGCACATCTCAGCTCCAGGCTTCAGGGTCACCGACCCCCAAGCGCTGCGCGAGGGCGCGCAGCTCCGGGCGCCGGAGCGGGGCCTCGAGGGCCTCCGCGCGATCGAACCAGCGTCGGGCCCGCGGGCTGGCCGTGGCCATCACGGTCGGCAGCGGCGCCGCGGCCGCCTCCGCCAGCGGCCCCCCCGGCGGCAGGCCCAAAAAAGCCTCCAGCGCGCCGATCGCGCCCGACCGAACCTCCGGGGCTCCCATCAGATCTTCGAAGCGCAGCTGCAGCCGCGGGGTGTCGGGGTGGGCGTCCAGCCAGTCGAGGGTGGCGCTGTGGGCGGCCATCCACTGCGCGGCCGCCACGTCCACGAGCGCCGCCCCGCGGTGCGCGGCCCAGCCGGGGAACAGGTCGTACTTCCAGTGGTGGGCGTCCTGCGGCCGGTGGTCGGTGTAGCCAGCGATCTGCAGCGGGGCGCGGAGCCGGTGGCTGTGGAAGCCCCGAAAGCGCCAGCCATCCACCAAGCCGTTGATCGCCGCAGCAGGGTTGCGGACCAAGTGCAGGACCTTGAAGCGGGCCGCCGGGAAGCGGCGGCGCAGCCAGTCGAGGCGGTAGCTGTTGGACGGCGTCTTGATGATCAGCGGCCCCGGCACGACGCCCAGGCTCCACGGCCGCACCGCCACGAAGGGCGGCTCCTCGAGCAGATCGACGCCCGGCGGCCCGAGCGCCGGCCCGAGGCCCGGACAGGCCGCGCGGATGGCCTCGGCGGGCAGATCATAGGCCCACGGGTCGAGCCCCGGCCAGCGCTGGCGAAGCCGCAGGAGCAAGCCGAGGTTGACCTCTGTGAGCACGCTCTCGGCGAGCGGACCCGGGGCGAGGCCGCCGGGCAGGGCCGCCGCGACGGCCGCGCCCCAGGCCTCGCGGGCGGCGTCCGGGGGGATGTCGAGATCCGGCCACTGCAGCACGAGGCGCTGGGCCCAGGCCCAGGCCCAGGCGTCGAGGTCCACCGCGCCCGCCCGGCGGCCCACTTCGAGGCCGAGCTCGCGCGCCCAGAGGCCGGCGTCGTAGCCGATGTTGGCCGGCAGGCTGTCGTCGCCTTGCCCGGACTCAAAAGCCCCCGCCCCGGCCAGCTGAATGAAGGGGTTGAGCTCGGCCCGGAGGTGGTTGAGCGTCGGCGCCGCGCGGAGCAGCTCGGAGGTGACCGAGGAGCCGCCGCGGCTGCTGGAGGCCAAGATCACCACCTCTTCAATGGTGTTGAGGTCGACCGGCGCCCCGCGGCCGGGTCCGAGCGCGCTCAACCGGGCCCGGGCGCGGTCCAAGGTGGGCCGCGGGTCGGCGAGCAGGCCGATCACCCCGGTTCCTGCAGCGCGCGCTCCAAGCGCCACAGATGGGCCCGCCGCCGCCAGCGCCTCCAGTGGTTCTTGTCCTCTTTCATGGACTTGAGCTCGACCCGAAGCCGACCGGCGGCCTCGCCGAGGGTGGCCTGGAGCTCATCCAGGGCGCCCAGCGTATAGCCGCAGTCCTCCGCCAGGATGGGGTAGCCGAGGGCCCGCAGCTCGCCCTCGGCCACGGCCACGATGCGGGCGGCATCCCGCCGCGGCAGACGCAGGCGCCACTTGCCTTGGTTGTCGGCGAGCACGGCTTTGTCGTTGTTTTTCCACGAGCCAGAGAGCGAGGCGATGGTCGAGGCCTCGGGGGTATCGGCGTGCCGCAGCACCGCGTCGCTCCACGGAAGGCCCAAGAACGCGCACAGGGAGCGCATGGCCGCCTCCGGCGCACGGGTGAGGTCCTCGTAGCGCAGCCGGTAGACCGCGCCGGGGTGCCGCGCCTCCAGGGACAGGCCCTGCCGCTGCTGTCGGGCCCACAGGCGCGCCACCAACAGCGGATGTTTGGGGTTGAACACGCTGTCCCGGCTGGAGACGGCGACGTCGCGGGCGTCGCGCACCAGCCAGATGAAGCGGGCGCCCGGCCGCGCGCGGAGCACCGCGTCCACCTGATCGATCATGAACGTGGACTTGCAGCCCCAGCGGGCCTTTTTGGCGTGCTCACGGGACTGTTCGTAGAGGGCGAGCGTGAGGCCGAGCAGGTCTGGAGGGCTGGCCTCGGCGATGAGGCGGCCGACGTCCGGCTGGATGGCCCAGGGGTGGATGTGGTGGGCGACCAGGGCCGCGACCGCCGCGGCGGCCCGCTCCAGCGTGGCGGGCGCGCCAGGGGGGCCAAAACGCCCCTCCAGCGGACCGAGCAGGTGCATGACGTGCGGCGGATGCGGGATGTGCACATCCGGGTGCGCGTTGAGCATGAGCCGGAGCAGGTTGCTCCCGCTGCGCTCGGTGCCGACGATGAAGAAGGGATCAGGGGTGGGTTGTGCGCCGTGCATGGCCCATCCTCGCACGCGGCTTGACCCGCGCGGCGATCGACCGGCAGGATGCCGCTGGGAGGCGCCCTTCGATGGCCGAGCCGCAGACCGACGCCGCGCAGCCCCTCGGTGCACCGGCCCCGCCCGCGTGGATGCGCGCGGTGCTCGACGCGCTCGCCCCGATCGGCCTGCAGCGCTGGGGCGTGGCCGAGGTGGCGCCGGGCGCCGGTCCGCTGCCTGGCGCCACGCACGCGTTGGTGATCGGCAGCGGCGGCCCCGCGCTGTGGTCCGCCTTCGAGGCGGCGATCCGAGCCGACCCCGAGGTGCTCCGCGCCGAGGCCCACCCGCTCGACGCCTTCGTCGCCCGGGCCCTGCGCGCCGCCGACCCCGACCCGCCCGCCAGCCGGCGCTGGGTCCGCTGCGCCGCCAATGAGCCCACCTTCGTGGACTTTCGCCCGCTCGCGGTGGCCGCCGGGCTCGGCTGGCCGGGCCGCCTCGGCCTGCTCATGGGCCCGGAGGACGGCCCGTGGCTGGGCCTGCGGGCCGCCTGCTTCACGGTCGAGCCCTTGCCGCGCGCGCCGTCCCTCGCGGGGCGCGGACCCTGCGCGGGCTGCCCGGCCCCCTGCGTGGCCGCCTGCCCGGTCGGCGCGCCCCCGGCCGGCCCGCTCGGGCCCAGCGGCGCCCCCCTCCCCTTCGACATCGCCGCCTGCGCCGGGCACCGCGCCGCCGGGGGCTGCCGCTCGGCCTGCCTCAGCCGCAACCGCTGCCCAGAAGGAGCCGCTTCACGCTATTCCGATCGCGAGCAGGCCTACCACGAGGACCGGGTCAGCGGCCGGCCCGCCCTCGCCGCGGCGCTGGGCCTGACCGATGACCGGCACCCAGGCCTCGGCCCGCCGTGGGCGGACTGGGCGGGGCCCCTCACCACACCGCGTCCACCACGAGGCGGCTGAGCCCGCGCGGGGTCGTGAGCTCGCCTTCATCGCCCGCCATCAAGCCCACGATGGCCTGACCCAAGGGCGAGCGCTCCGACACGACCTCCACGCGCCGCCCCTCGACCTCCACGGTGAGGCCGCCGGCCCGCCCCAGCAGCACCAGCCGCGGCTGGCCCACAAGGCGCAGCGCCACAAAGCAGCCCTGGGCCGCCGCGCCGTCGCCCGGGGCCGCCTCCCCGAGCTGGCCGGCCCAGAGCTGGAGCTCCTTGAGCTCGGCGAGGCGCTGGCCTTGGCCGGCGGCGAGGTAGCTCGCCTCCAGGGCCCGGGTGTCGTACTGGTTCTCCGGGCGGGACTCGCTGGCCGTCGCCTCGTCGCGGGCGGCGGCGGTCATGGCCGCCACCCCAGCGAGCTGATCGTCGATCTGCGCGCGAATGTGATCGATGAGCGTGCGGCGATCCAGCGCGGTGTCAGGCAAGGGGCCCCCAAGGTCGAGCCCGCCGCCATAGCCACCCGGCGGTCCGCCGTCGCCAGCCGCGGGGCTAGAGGTCGTCCTTTCCGGTCAGCGCGAGCTCCAGGGCGTCGGCGGACTCCACGGCCGCGGTGATGCCGTTGACCAGCTGGTCGGCCGAGGCGTCGCCGGGGATCTTCACGACGAAGACCGCGTTCTTGCCCTGCTTGACCCAGCCGCCGAGCTTCACCGTGTTGCTGTTGGTGAGGAGCTGGTTCGCGACGATCGCCGGGAAGTCATCGGTGTCGGCGCGGAAGCCCGGCGACCAGATCTCCCGGACCTTCACCGACCCGTACTCGGCGACCTTGGAGCGCACCCACACCACCTGGGTCCGGCCGCTGTCCAGCCGAAACACACACTTGAAGTCGCCGTCGCTGTCCACCTCGAACTTGACGCCTTTGGCTTCGAGCTGGGCCTTCACGATGCCGTCCTGGGCCGCCGCCTCGGTGGCCCCGAAGGCGAACGACAGGCTGAGCGCCGCCGCGAAGGTGAAGAGCAGCGGCGCGGCCAACGACCGCAAACGACGAGCCGACAGGGACATCCGACCTCCAAGCCAGGGCCGCAGGCAGCCGAGGGGCGCAGCGCCCGACACCGCTACGGGCTTCTCCGGTTTCGCCCTGACGCTACCCCGGCGGGCGGTCGGTCGGCAATGGCCGGGCCCCCGGTCGCCGGGGGCTATATCTCTCTATGCCGATAATCAGATATACTCGCCGGGCCGCCAGCCCGAGGCCCGCATGTCCGCGACGCGCGACCTACCGCCACCGAGCGCCTCGGCGTCCACCGAGCTCGCAGTCGCCGAGGACAGCGCCTGTGAGGGTATCTTCGCCGTCACTCGGCTCTGCCAGGCGCTGTCGGACCCCACCCGGGTGCGCCTGCTCGCGCTGCTCCGCGCCGCGCCCATGCACGTGGCGGAGCTCACCCAGGTGACGGGCCTGCCGCAGCCGCGGGTGTCTACCCACCTCCAGCGCCTGCGGGAGGTCGGCTTGGTGAGCGCCCAGCGCCAGGGCAACCTCAGCCTCTACCAGCCCAGCCTCGCCGCCCTCGCCGCCCCGGAGCGGGGCCTCGTGACGGCCGCCCTCGCCGCCGCGGAGGGCCCCCAGCTCGAGGCCGATCGCACGGTGGCGCAGCTGTTGGTCGCCCAGCGCGCCGGGGGTGAGCCCGCCGCCCGCCGCTACGTGCCGGGGCGCTCCTGGGAGGCGCTGGGCCGGGGCCTCGCCCAGTGGCTGCAGCTCGGCGATCTCATCGATCTCGGGGCCGGAGACGGCGGGGTCGCGGCCCTGCTCGCCGGCCAAGCCCGCTCGGTCATCTGCGTCGAGCGCGATCCCGAGATCATCGCCGCCGCCCACGCCCGCGGCCCCCTGCCGCCGCAGCTGCGCTACCTGCAGGCCGACCTCTGCGCCGTTCCGCTGCCCGAGGCCTGCGCCGATCACGCGCTCATGCTCGGCGTTCTCCCCATGCTCGCAGAGCCCGAAGCCGCCCTGCGCGAGGCCCTCCGCTTGCTTCGGCCCGGCGGGCGCCTGCTGCTCTCGACCCTGGCGCGCCACGCGCACCCCGAGGCCGTGCTGCCGTTCGGTCACCAAAACAATGGCCAGGACGTCGATGAGCTGCGCGCCATGCTGCGCGCGGCCGGTTTTGTTCAGGTCGAGCTCAGCCGCGGCGCCCGCGAGCACCGCCCCCCACACTTCTTGGTCCTCAACGCCGTGGCGCGCCGCGCGCCCCTGGAGCCCCGATGAGCCCGAAGCCGATCCCCCCGCAAGCTGCGCGCATCTCTGCCCTCCACGAGGCCCTGCGCGAGCGCATCGTCTTGCTCGACGGCGCCATGGGCACGATGATCCAGCGCCACAGCCCCACCGAGGCGGACTTTCGCGGCGCGCGGCTGGCGGAGCACCCGAGCGAGCTGCGGGGGGACAACGACCTGCTGGTGCTGACCCGGCCCGACATCATCGAGGGCATCCACGCGGCCTACCTCGACGCCGGCGCCGAGCTCATCGAGACCAACACCTTCGGCGCAAACGCCATCGCCCAGGCCGACTATGGCCTCGCCCACCTCGCCTACGAGATGAACGTCGAAGGCGCGGCGGTCGCCCGGCGGGCGGTGGACGCCGCCATCGCCCGCGACGGAAAGCTCCGCTGGGTGGCCGGCGCCATCGGCCCCACCACCCGCACCGCCTCGCTGTCGCCCGACGTCAACAACCCCGGCTTTCGGGCGGTGCGCTTCCACGACCTCGTCCAGGCCTATGGCGAGGCGGTGAACGGGCTCATCGATGGCGGCGCTGACATCATTTTGGTCGAGACGATCATCGACACCCTCAACGCCAAAGCGGCGCTCTACGCCATCGACCGGGTGTTCTCCGACCGCGGCGTGCACCGCGATGATCGCCTGCCCATCATGATCTCCGGCACGATCACCGACAAAAGTGGCCGCACGCTGTCGGGCCAGACCGCCGAGGCCTTCCTCCACAGCGTCAGCCACGCCCGCCCGCTGAGCGTGGGCCTCAACTGCGCCCTGGGGGCGGACGCCCTGCGCGCCTACGTAGACGACCTGAACCGCGCCGCCGACGTGCACATCAGCGCCTACCCCAACGCGGGCCTGCCCAACGAGATGGGCGGCTACGACGACAGCCCGGGCCTGCTCGCCCAGCACCTCGGCGAGTGGGCGCGCTCGGGCCTCGTGAACATCCTCGGCGGCTGCTGCGGCACCACCCCCGACCACATCGCCGCTTTGTCGCGGGCGGTCGCGGGGGTCGAGCCCCGACGGGCCCGGCGGCACCCGCCCCGGCTGCGGTTGGCGGGCCTGGAGCCGGCGGAGATCGGCACCACTGGCCAGAACTTCGTGAACATCGGCGAGCGGACCAACGTGACCGGGTCGGCCCGCTTCAAGAAGCTGATCGTCAGCGGAGACTTTGAAGCGGCGCTGGAGGTGGCCCGCCAGCAGGTCGAGAACGGCGCCCAGCTCATCGACATCAACATGGACGACGCGATGCTCGACGCCGAGGCGAGCATGGTGCGCTTCTTGGATCTGCTGGCCGCCGAGCCCGACATCAGCCGGGTGCCGGTGGTCATCGACAGCAGCCGCTGGAGCGTGATCCGCGCCGGCCTCGCCTGCGTGCAGGGCAAAGGCGTCGTGAACTCGCTCTCGCTGAAGGAGGGCGAGGCGGTCTTTTTGGAGCAGGCGCGCGAGGTCCAGCGCATGGGCGCCGCCCTCATCGTCATGGCGATGGACGAGCAGGGCCAAGCCGACACCGTGGCCCGCAAGGTCGAGATCTGCACCCGGGCCTACCGCCTGCTGGTGGACACCGTGGGCTTCGCCCCCGAGGACATCATCTTCGACCCCAACGTCTTCGCCATCGGCACCGGCATCGAAGAGCACGCCGACTACGGCAACGCCTTCATCGAGGCCACCCGCCAGATCAAGGCCACCCTGCCCGAGGCCCGGGTCAGCGGCGGCATCAGCAACGTCTCCTTCGCCTTCCGGGGCAACGAGCCGATCCGCGAGGCCATCCACTCGGTCTTCTTGTTCCATGCGGTGGCCGCGGGCCTCGACATGGGCATCGTCAACGCCGGCCAGCTCGCCATCTACGCCGATCTCGACGGGGAGCTGCGCGAGCGGGTCGAAGACCTCGTCCTCAACCGGCGCGCCGACGCCACCGAGCGCCTGCTCGAGGTGGCCAGCTCGGCCAAGGGCGTGGCCAAGGGCGACGTCGAGGACCTCGCCTGGCGGGCCGGCGACGTCCGCAGCCGGATCATCTACGCGCTGGTGCACGGAAACACCCGGTTCATCGACGAGGACGCCGAAGAGGCCCGCCTCGGCAGCGCGCGGCCCCTCGACGTGATCGAAGGCCCGCTGATGGACGGGATGAACGTCGTCGGCGATCTTTTCGGGAGCGGCCGGATGTTCTTGCCCCAGGTGGTGAAGAGCGCCCGGGTGATGAAGCGAGCCGTGGCGGTGCTTCAGCCCTACATCGAAGCCGAGAAGCTCAGCGACCCGAGCCGGGCGGTGGCCAAGGGCAAGGTGCTGCTCGCCACGGTCAAGGGCGACGTGCATGACATCGGGAAGAACATCGTGGGCGTTGTTTTGGCCTGCAACGGCTACGAGATCATCGATCTGGGCGTGATGGTGCCCGGCCAGAAGATCCTCGACGCCGCCCGCGCGCACGGGGCCGACATCATCGGCCTCAGCGGCCTCATCACCCCCTCGCTCGACGAGATGGTGCACCTCGCGGGCGAGATGAGCCGGCAGGGCTTTACGACCCCCTTGCTCATCGGCGGCGCCACCACCTCCGAGGTGCACACCGCCGCGCGGATCTCCCCGCGCTATCCAGGCGTCATCTACGTGCCGGACGCGAGCCGGGCGGTGGGCGTGGTGGGCAGCCTGCGCGATCCCGCGGTGCGCGCCCAAACCCTGGCCGCGGCCGGGGAGCGCTACGCCGAGGTGCGGGCCCGACGCGCCGGCAAGACCGTGGGCGTGCCCAAGCGCCCGCTGGTTCAAGCGCGCGCCCACGCCCTTCTGGTCGATTTTGAGGCGCAGCCGCCGACCCGGCCGGCCCAGCCGGGCCTCCACTTGATCCGCCCGCCCCTCGCAGAGCTCATCGAGATCATCGACTGGGGGCCCTTCTTCCGCACGTGGGAGCTGGCGGGGCGCTACCCCGATCTGCTGCAGGACGCGCTGATCGGCGAGCAGGCCCGCGCGCTGTTCGCCGACGCCAAGGCCATGCTGGACCGGATCGTGGCCGAGTCCTGGCTGGCCCCGGTGGCCCTGACCGAGCTGCTCCCCGCCAACCGCGCCGGCGACGACCTGCTGATCTGGACCGACGAGACCCGCACGGAGGTACGCGAGCGCCTGTGCTTCTTGCGCCAGCAGAACGAGAACGGCCCAGACGGCGTCAATCACTGCTTGGTCGATACCATCCGCACCGCCGAGCAGGGCCCCGACTGGATCGGCGCTTTTGTGGTCTCGGCGGGCGAGGGGGTGGACGCCCGAGCCAAGGCGTTCGAGGCGGAGAACGACGACTACAGCTCTATTCTGCTCAAGGCCCTCGCCGACCGGCTGGCCGAGGCCGCCGCGGAGTGGCTGCACCGCCACACCCGGCGCAGCCTCTGGGGCTACGCCGCCGAAGAGGCCCTGCCCGTCGATGCCCTCATCGCCGAGCGCTACCAGGGCATCCGCCCGGCCCCGGGCTACCCCGCCTGCCCCGACCACACCGAGAAGCTCAAGCTGTTCAAATTGCTCGACGCCACGGCCCAGACTGGCGTGGTGCTCACTGAAGGCATGGCGATGTGGCCGGCCTCCTCCGTGTCCGGCTGGACCTTCGGCCACCCCGCCGCTCGGTACTTCGGCGTCGGGAAGATCGACCGCGACCAGCTCCTCGACTACGCCCACCGCAAGGGCTGGAGCCAAGAAGAAGCAGAGCGATGGCTCGCGCCGGACCTGAGCTTCGAGCCGAGCCGCAGCTGAGCGCGGGGGCGCGCCGGGGCCCGGCTGGCTACATGGCGGCCGCACCCCTGCGCGGAGGGGGCAGGGCTGCGGCCCGCCGGTCTCCGCGCCTGCCCTCGCCCGCCAACGTCACAGGGAACGGAAATGGGACGAATCTTTGAGACCCGCAAAGCCACGATGTTCGCCCGCTGGGACAAGATGGCGAAGATCTTCACCCGCATCAGCAAGGACATCGCGATCGCGGTGAAGTCGGGCGGATCCAGCGCCGACAGCAACCCGGCCCTGCGGCGGGCGATCACGAACGCCCGCGCCGCCAACATGCCCAAGGACAAGGTCGAGAACGCCATCAAGCGCGCCTCGGGCCAAGGCGGCGAGTCCTACCAGGAGATCCTGTACGAGGGCTACGGCCCGCACGGGGTCGCTGTCCTGGTGGAGACGGCCACCGACAACCCGGTCCGCACCGTGGCCAACGTGCGCATGCATTTTAGCCGCAAGGGCGGAAACCTCGCCAACAGCGGCAGCGTCGCGTTTCAGTTCAAGCACATGGGCTTGATCCGCCTCGCGGCCGAGGGCCTCGACGCCGACGAGCTGGCCCTCGACCTCATCGACCACGGCCTCGACGAGCTGACCGAGGGGGAGAGCGACAAGGGCGACAAGCTCCTGCTGCTCTACTGCGCGTTCAACGACTTCGGCACGCTCACCAAGGCCGTCGAAGAGAAGGGCCTCACCCCGGTGTCGTCCGAGGGCGAGTACGTACCCACGCAGACCGCCGAGCTCAGCGAAGACCAAGTCACTGAGGTGCTGGAGCTCATCGACCGGCTCGAGCAGGACGACGACGTTCAAAAGGTCTACCACAACCTCGCCTGAGCGATCCCCGCACCCCCCCGCCTTTGAGGGCGCGGCGGGTGTAGGATACCCGACAGAGCAGACCTCCCCCGCGTGGAGGCGGCGGCTCGGCGCCAGCCTCGATCCTCAACCCTCGGGCCTGACGTCCGAAGGTGGGTCAGGCGAGGCGCTCCCCCGCGCAGCCCTGCCCGACGGCCCCGATCATGGAGCGGCACCGTGTCCGATAGAAAGCAGCCCCGGTTCTCTCGCGGCGACGTGATCGCAAAGCGCTTCGAAGTCGAGAGCGAGCTTGGCAGCGGCCTGTTGGGCGCGAGCTACCTCGCGCGGCGCCTCGACAACGGCAAGCACCTCGTCGTCAAGGTCCTGCGGCCCTCCTTGGTGGCGGACGCCCGCGACCGGGAGCGCTTCCAGGGGCTGTTCGCCCGCGGCGCCAAGGTCGACAACGAGGGCGTGGTGCGCGTCGGTGAGGTCATTGAAGACGGCGACATCTTCGGCTTCACCCAGGCCTACTTTCAGTCCCAGAGCCTGCGCGCCCTCATCGACGAGTACCAAGCCGAGCAGCGGTCGTTCACGCACCAAGAGTCTTGCCAGATCATCGTGAAGGTGCTCGAGGCCGTGGCCGCCATGCACGAGCAGGGCATCGTGCACCGCAACCTCAAGCCCGAGAACGTGCTGGTCCACACCCGCAACACGGGCCCTGGCGGCAAGACCATCGTGCGCAACGTCAAGATCACCGATCCCGGCCTCGCCGAGGTGATCAGCCCCACGATCTTCGCCGAGAGCTTCATCAGCCGCAGCGACGCCAAGTACCTCGCGCCGGAGCTCTCCGGCTTTGAGGACGCGGCCGGCCCGCAGGCCGACGTCTACTCCTGCGGCGTCATGCTCTACGAGCTGCTGGTGGGCCAGCCGCCGCGCGGCACCTACCTGTCGCCCACCCAGCTCCGCGGCGACCTGCCCGAGCACATCGACGACGTGGTCGAGAACGCCATCGCCCAGCTGGCCTCCGACCGCTACCCCGGTGCCCGCGACATGATCGCCGACCTGCAGCGGAGCTTCTCCGCCGAGCTCGACGAGAAGCCTGCGCGCACCTCCACCCGCACCATCCTCATCGCGGTCGCCGCCACCGTGGCCGCCGCCGCGGGCGTCGGCTTGTGGATGGGCGGGCGGGAGCCGGTCGATCGGACCCTCGCCCTCCGCCAGAGCGACGATCGGGTACGGGCGGCCGTCCAGGCCAAAAGCCGCGTCCCCACCGAAGAAGAGCTGCGGATGATGGTGCAGCAGCACCAAGAGATGCTCTACATCCCGCCGGGCCCCTTCGTGATGGGCCGCCTCAACCTCGATGAGCACGCCAGCCAGTCGGAGCCCCTCACCAAAGAGGTCGAGGTCGGCGGCTTTTTCATCGACCGCTACGAGTACCCCAACCGCCTCTCCAAGGACGCCAAGGTCGACCCGACGACCAAGGTCACCTACGGGGACGCCGAGAAGGCCTGCGCGGAGCTCGGCAAGCGCCTGTGCGCCGAGAACGAGTGGGAGAAGGCCTGCAAAGGCCCCGGCAACTGGATCTACGCCTACAGCGACACCTTCGAGAAGGACCGCTGCGGCGGCGGTTTGGAGTCCCCGTACCAGATCGGCGACGCCGACGACTGCGTCAGCGGCTACGGCGTGCAGGGCATGAGCGTGGGGCCCCGGGAGTGGACCCGCACCGCCGCCGGCACCAGCGGCGACCGGCGCGTGGTCAAGGGCGGCATGAAGGGCAACCCGCAGCGCGGGAGCCGGTGCGCCTTCGCGGTGGACGAGTCGGCCAACTACTCCCACGGCTCGCTGGGCTTCCGCTGCTGCCTCGACGTGGGCGCCGCGGCGACGCCCCCGGCCGAGTAAAGCGCCCGCTCAGCGCGGACCGCTGTGCCGCTCAGAGCCGCTCCGCCCCGCTCGGGGCCGGGGCGCTCAGACTCCGTCGCCACGGCGCGCTCCGCCCACAGCGCAGCGGCGCGCTCCAGCTCCACCCGAACGAGGTGGTAGACCGCCGGGTCGTGGCAGAGCGCCGTGTGGCCGAGCCCGCTCACGGCCACGCTGCGCATGGACGACTCGCCGGGACGCGGCCGCAGCACGCTGCACCACCAGGGGCAGACCAGATCGTGCCGGCTGTAGATGCTGGTGAGCGGCACGGCGGAGGGGAAGGTGTCCTGGGCCAACCGCCGCAGGAAGGCCGAGCCCGGCAGCATCTCGAGGGGGGAGCGGGAGAGCAGGCCGCCGGCCATCAAGCCCACCCCGATGGCGGCGGTGGGCGTGCCGTGGTGGGGCGTTCCCAGCGTAATCAATGACTTGACTTGCCGATCCCCGCCGTGGTGCTGGATGTAGTGCCGGGCGATGAGCCCGCCCTTGCTGTGGCCGATGATGTGGAAGCGCCCGAGCCCGGTGCGCGCGCGCAGCCCCTCGACCTTCTCGGCCACGGTGGCGGCCAATTCACCGATCGCCCGGGTGTTGAACCGCCACAACAGGCCGCCGAGATCAAAGGAGAACACGCCGTAGCCATCGTGGCGCAGGCGATCTTCCATCGCGTCCCAGACGTTGCGGGTCTGCATGAAGCCGTGCAGCAGCAGCACCGGCTCCTGGGCCTTCCAGAAGTCGTCGCGGCGCACCACCCGGTTGTCGCGCATGTAGACGCGGCGGACGCTGCCGAGCTGCCCGCGGAGGGCACGGTAGAGGCGGGTGGGGTCGGTCAAGGTCGCGGCCACGGGAGCCCCCTGCGCGGTGCGCGGCCCTTCATAGCGGGGCGCGGCCCCCGTGTCCGCCGGCCCCGGTCGGCGCCCCGAGGACGTGCTACCCTCGCCCGACGAGGCGCCCGCGACGGAGGCGGGCCCAACCGGAGGCGCGATGCAGATGACGTACCGACCCGCAGCGGCGACCCGCTCCCCCCTGGCGCTCGCGGTGGCCCTGAGCCTGGGGCTCGGCGCCTGCAAAGGCAAGGAGGACACTGGCGATGGCGGCGGCGACGGCGCGGTGCTCCCCGGCGGCGGCGAGGCCGGCGATGGCGCCGAGGTCTGCGCCGGCACCCCGCCGGTGATCGAGGAGTTTCGCTGCGAGGCCTCGGGCCTGCGCGACGACGAGACCGGCGCGCCCACGCCCACCCTCACCCTGTGGGCCCTCACCAGCGACGCCGACCAAGACCTCAGCGCCTACACCGTCAACATCTACTTTGACGAAGAGGTGGACGGCGTGGTCTCCGAGGCAGACCCCGTGTTCAGCCCGGTCTTCGGCACCCTGTCCAACAGCACCTGCACCACAGGCGAGGCGCAGCTCGGCGCCATTTTGTTGATCAAGGGCGGAAACCCCAAGCTCAACACCGAGTACGAGTTCGGCGTGACGGTGGAGGACGCGGGCAACGTCGTGAGCGCGATGAGCGTGCTCCCCTGCATCACGCCCCTGCCCGACGGCAGCCCCGGCGACGGCGAGGGCATCTAGCCGGCGCTGAGCCCGCCGCCCTCAGCTGGGCAGCCGCCGCTCGGCCCGCACCACGCCCTTGACCTGCCCGAGCTTCGACACCAGCTTGTCGAGCTCGTCGGCGTGGCTGACGTTGACCGACAGGTCGAAGATGACCTGGTCGCCCTCGGGGGCGCGGTGGCCCTCGAAGCGCACGAGGTTGATGCCCAGCACCTTGCAGACCGCGCTCACGTCGGCGAGCATGCCGGGCTTGTCCTGGGCGAGCACCAGCACGTCCACGGTGTGCGCGCTGCGGGCGGTGCCGTGCCAATCCACCTGGATCCGGCGCTCGGGCTCGAGCTCGGACAGCTGCTTGCAGTCGCTGCGGTGGATCGTGATGCCCCGGCCGCGGGTGATGTAGCCGACGATGCTGTGCCCGGGCAGCGGGTTGCAGCAGGCGGCGTAGTGGATGAGCAGGTCGGCCTCGCCGCCCACTAGGACCGGGCTCTCCTCCCGCTTGCGGAAGCGGCCAAAGAGCCGGGTCAATGAGGTGGTTTGGCGCTCCGCGGGATCGGGCGGCAGCAGCTCGAGGGTGAGCTTGTCGAGGCTGAGGTCTCCCTGGCCGACCGCGAGGAGCAGCGCGTCCACGTTGCTCATGCCGAAGTGCACCGCCGCGGCCGCGAGCTTCTCGTCGCGCTGGGCGCGGGTGAGGCCCTGGCCCGCGCCCTTGAAGGCCCCCTCGACGAGGCCGCGGCCGAGCTCGCGGCTGACCTCCCGCTGGGCCTCCCGCAGCTCCCGCCGGATCTTCGACTGGGCCCGCCCGGTCTTGGCGATGTCCATCCAGTCGGGCCGCGGGCGCTGATCGGCCTTCCGGACCACCTCAATGGTGTCGCCGGCGTGCAGCTCATAGCGGAGCGAGACCATCCGGCCCTGCACCCGGGCGCCGGTGCAGCTGTTGCCCACCTCGGTGTGGATGGCGTAGGCAAAGTCCAGGATCGTGGCGCCCTTTGGGAAGAAGCGCACGTCCCCCACCGGGGTGAAGACAAAGACCTCCTCGGCGAACAGGTCGATCTTGAGGGTGTCGACGAACTCGTTGCTGTCCTCGATCTCTTTGGCGGCCTCGAAAATGGCGCGCAGCTGCGCCATCTTGTTGAGGTCCCTGGGCGGGATGGCGAGGTGCCCCTCTTTGTACCGCCAGTGGGCGGCGATGCCGATCTCGGCGACCCGGTGCATCTCGCCGGTGCGGATCTGCACCTCGATCCGACGGTTCTCCGGCCCCATCACCACGGTGTGGATCGACTGGTAGCCGTTGGACTTGGGGATCGCGATGAAGTCCTTGAGGCGCTCCGGCAGGTGGCGGTACTGGGCGTGCACGCAGCCCAGCGCGACATAGCACTGGCCGATGTCCGGGACGACCACCCGAAAAGCCAGAACATCATGTACTTGCGACAGATCGAGCCCGTCGGCCTTCATCTTCCGCCAGATGCTCGTGAGGTGCTTCGGTCGGCCGGTGACCGTCGCCTCCACCCCGCGGGCCTCGAAGAGCGCCCGGAGCGTCCCGGCGGTGGCCCGGACATAGGCCTCCCGCTCCGCCCGCGAGCCCTCCAGCTCTTCGTTGAGCTGCGCGTAGTCCGCGGGCTCTAAGTACTTGAGCGCGTGGTCTTCGAGCTCGGTCTTCCAGGTGCTGAGGCCGAGGCGGTTGGCGATGGGGGCGTAGATCTCCATCGTCTCGGCGGCGATGTCGCGGGCCCGCGCCGGCTTCATGTGCTCCATGGTCCGCATGTTGTGGAGACGATCGGCCAACTTGACGATGATGACCCGCACGTCGCGGGCCATCGCCAGCACGAGCTTGCGGAGGTTCTCGGCCTGAGCCTCCTCTTTGTTCTTGAACTCGAGCTTGCCCATCTTGGTGACGCCCTCGACCATGTCGGCGACGTCTTCGCCAAACTCAGCCGAGAGCTCCGCACGGGTCGTGAGGCAGTCCTCCATGGTGTCGTGGAGCAGGCCCACCGCGATGGTGTCCACGTCCATGCGCAGCTCGGTGAGGATCGAGGCCACCGCGATCGGGTGGATCAGGTAGTCCTCGCCGTTCTTTCGGAGCTGCCCGCGGTGCGCCCGGGCGCTCTGCAGGTACGCCCGCATGATGACGTCGACGTCGGCGTTGGGCGCATAGCCCCGGACCGCCTCAATGATGTCGCTGACCTGCATGATCCCACCCGCAGCAAAGGGGCTCAGCGCCCCGCCCGCGCGGCCCGGCGTGGACCCGATGTCGCGCCCCGCAGACCTTAGACCCCGCCGAAGCGACGGACGAGCCCCCGGTTCCGCTCTTTTCGCTGAAGCTCCGCCCAAAGCACGCCCTGGAAGCGCACATGAGCGTGCTCCAGCACATCGTTGACGACGAGGTAGTCGAACTCTCCGCATCCGCCGAGCTGATCCGCGGCCTCAGCGACCCGCCGCTGGATCACCGCCTCGCTGTCGGTGGAGCGCGCGCGCAGCCGGGCCTCGATCACCTCAGGCGCCGGCGGCAGCACGAAGATGAGCACCGCGCCGGGCATCGCCGCCTTGACCTGGTGCGCGCCCGCGCGATCGATCTCCAGCAGCACGCTCTCGCCGGCGTTGAGCCGGTCGACCACCGGCGCCCGGGGCGTGCCGTAGCGGTTGCCATAGACCGCCGCCCACTCCAACAGCTCGCCATGCTCGACCATCTGGTCGAACTTGGGGTGGTCTACGAAGTGGTAGTCCTTGCCGTCCACCTCGCCGATCCGCGGGCCGCGGGTGGTGGCGCTCACCGACCACCCGATGCTCGGGATCGCGGCGAGGGCGGCCTTGACCAAGGTGGTCTTGCCCGTGCCAGAGGCGCCGGTCACGACAAAGAGCGCGCCCGTGTCTGGGCCGGTCCAGTGATCTGCGGGCGAGGTCATCCGGGCTCCCTTCAAGGTGGGAGCGCCCGCTAACCCGTCACCGGCCGCTGCCCCCCTCGGCCATCTCCGCGCCCGTCGAAGGGCGCCGCCGAGGCCGCGCAGGCCAGCCGGAGCGGACAGGGAGCGCACTGGTCGAAGGTCGGCGTTCCAACGCAGGTCCCAGAGATCCCCAGGTGGGCGATCGCGAAGTCATAGGCCACCGGATCGTCGGGCCGAAGCCGACGCAGCGCCGCCGTGATCTCCCGCGCAGTGCGGAAGCTGGCGTCCCCGCGCGCGGTGAGCCCGAGGTAGCGGCTGATCCGATGGACGTGGGTGTCGAGGGGGATCACGAGCCCCCCGGCCGGCAACGGCCACAGCCCCAGATCCACCCCGTCGGGCCCGCGCACCATCCAGCGGAGCATCATCCACCAGCGCTTACAAGCTGAACCTTCCGACGGAATACACAGCAGGCTCCGCAGCCCCCGCCCGAGCTCAGCCCAGCGCGCCGGCCCGCCGAGGGCGGCCGACTCCGCCACCGCCGCCGCCCGCAGGTCGAGGATCAGCCGCTCCAGCGCCGGGGCGAGGTCCGGGTCGGTCGGGGACCAGGCCGCGGCCAGCCGCGCACCGAGGCTGCCCCCAACCCGAAGGCGGGCCAAGGCGCCGGCCAGCAGCCGAAGATCGTCGCCCCGCACCCACCGGTGCTGCAAGGGCAGCAGGCCCGCCGCCCGATCCGGCGTCCAGCCGCCCAGCCAAGCCGCCGGGCCGCCGTGGGCGTCGGCCACGTCGAGCACCGCCTCGACCACCGGGAGAAAGGCCGCCACCCGCCCAAAGGCCAGGGCGCTGGCAAAGACCGCCGCGATCTCAAGATCATCGGGGTGCTGGTACCGCCGAAGGGCGCCCACCGGGTCATCCGCCACCCGCCGGTGCGCGGCGGCGGCGGCGGCGAGCTCGTCCAGGCCGCGCTTCAGCGGCCCAGCAGGCGGGGGGCCGAGCGCGAGGGGCGCCGCGCGGGCCACCTATTCGACGTTGGCGGCCTGCTCGCGCAGGCGCTCAATGACGCTCTTCATCTCGACGACCTGGGCCGCGACGGCGTGCTCGGCGGCCTTGCTGCCGATGGTGTTGACCTCCCGGTGCAGCTCCTGGACCAAGAACTCCAGCCGACGCCCGACCGGCTCCGCGGCGTCCAAGGCCGACCGGAGCTGCTCACAATGGGAGCTCAACCGGGCGATCTCCTCGGTGATGTCCGCCTTGTCGGCCAAGATCGCCGCCTCCTGCGCGAGGCGGAAGGGGTCGATGCGGTCCCCGAGCAGCTTGCGCATGCGCTCGGCCAGCCGCTGTTGCAGCCGCTCCGCGAGGTCGGCGCTGGCCGCGACCACCGCCGCGCGCCCCGCCATCAGGCCATCGACCAGGCCGTGCAGCTCGGCCCCGAGCGCCCGCCCCTCGGCGGCCCGCATGTCGGCGAGCTCGGCGAGGGCGGCGTCCAGCGCGGTGCTCACGACGTCCCACTCCGAGAGCGCGTCCCGCTCCCGCTCGGTGGTGGTGAGCACGCCCGGCTGGGCCAGCAGCCACGTCAACGGGAGGGGCTCGTCGAGGCGCTGGAGGCGCTGGGCGACCGCGGTGGCGGCCCGCAGGTAGTGCTCGGCCAGCACGGGATCGGGGCGCACGGTCTGGCCGCTCTCGACCGCCGTGCGGTTGATGTAGACGTCGATCCGACCGCGATGAATGGCGTCCTTGAGGGACTTCTGAACCCGAGGCTCCAGCACGAGGTACTCGCGGGGCACCCGGAGGTTCACGTCACGGAAGCGGTTGTTGACGGTCTTAATCTCGACCACGACGCCAATCTCGCCGTTCGTGGCCTCGCCGCGGCCGTAGCCGGTCATCGAATTCATCAGGAGCCTCAGCGGGCCGTGGGGGGCGACGGCCGGGCGCCGGGGCAGGGGCCCATCGGCGGGGCGCGCCCCTATCGCGAAGAAGCCGACCGGGCGCCCGAGGAGGGGGCGTGCCGGCCGGCTGGTGGAAGGGCGACCCGATGGGCGACGCGCGCGGAGGCGCGCCGCGGCGGGCAGCTCAGAGCGAGGTGACGGTGCCTGCGGGCCAGTTGATGACCGCGAAAGGAGCGTAGTAGTCCTCGGAGTTGACGTTGCGGGTGTCACTCCACGCGATCCGCCCGGCCACGTAGATGTTCACGGTGACCATGTTGGTGCCGTTGTAGACGCTGCCCGGGTAATCATGCACATACACGGTGTAGTTGCCGTTGTAGGGCGCCGCGATGTTGATGTTCTCCGGGCCCACGCCGGGGATATCGTCGAGGTCGAGGCTCGGATCGTCCGTGGTGGAGCTCGGGTATCCCCAGTTGAGGCTGCTAAAGCCGGTGCAGTTGCCGTAGTAGCAGTCATTCGAGGTGGTGAGGGCCGAGGAGGTCGAGCCGGCGTTGAGCAGGTGCAGGTCCATGTCGTCGCCGCTGAACTGCCAGTACATCTCGATCCACAGGTCCTCTGAGGGGACGGACTCGAGGGTGACCGTGCAAGGGCGGCTGACGCGGCCGTCCTCGGTGGTGACCACGAGCTGGCCGATGTACTCACCGGCGAGGTCCGGCGAGAAGCCCGAGCGCAGCGCGCCGGTGCCGGCGGGCATGCGCACCGAGGAGCCCGGGGGCTGGCTCGTCAAGGTCCAGTTGTAGGAGGTGATGCGGAGCCCGGCCGGGTCGTAGGAGCCGGAGCCGTCCCAGGTGGCCGTGGTGAAGGGGGGCTCGACCGGGTTGGGGCTGACCGCGCAGACCGCGACCGGCGCGTCGGGATCGGGCTCGGAGGCGTCGCCGCCCCCTGGGATCCCCGTATCTTCGGGCTCGGGATCGGGCTCCGGCTCGGCGCTGTCGGCGGGGATCCCCGAGTCTTCGGGCTCGGCCGGCTTGTTGGCCTCTTCTTCTTTGGTCAGATCGTAGTCTGGGGTGCAGCCCAGGAAGAGCGGGAGAAGAGCAAGCGCGCGGCGCATCTTCACCTCCGTTGGCGCGGCGCGCCGATAGCGTGGGGGGCGTAAGTCCGTCAAAAGCAGCGATGCACGGGAGCGAAGCGCCAGCCGAACGAGCGGCAGAGGGGCGCACCCGCGCAGGGTGGACGCATGATGGTCCAATCCAGCCCCGCGCGCAAGCGCAAAGGGGCCTGCAGAGTGGCACGCCGGTGTCAGCGGCGCCCCTCCGCGCGCAACCTCGGGGCGCCGCGCCCGCAGGGCCTATGATCGGGCCACGCGCGTCGACCGAGGACCTCCATGCCCCGCCCCTTTGAGCGCCTCCCGCTGCACCAGCTCGCGGAGCGCCCCGCCGACCACCCCTTCTTCAGCACCCCCGAGCGCCGGGTGCGCGTGTTCACGCCAGCCCTCGGCGAGACCACCGCGAGCGTGCGGATCCTCGGCGCCGGCCCTCCCCTGCTGCTGATCCACGGCCTGATGACCACGGGCTACTCCTGGCGCGAGGTGCTCGCGCCGCTCGCGGAGCGCTACACCCTGCTGGTGCCCGATCTCATCGGCGCGGGCCGAAGCCTCAGCCCCGGCTGCCCCTTGCCGCCCGAGGCGGTGGCCGACTGGCTCGCGGCGCTGCTTGAGGCGATGGGCGTTCCGAACACCGTCGCCATCGGCAATTCGATGGGAGGCTACCTCGGGCTATGGCTGGCGCTGCGCCGCCCCGACCTGCTGCGCCGACTGCTGATCATGCACGCGCCGGGCCTCCCCGAGCCCCGCCTGCGTCTGCTCGGCTGGGCGCTGCGCCTGCCGGGGGCCCGCGGACTGCTCCGGGCCTTGGTGCAGCGGGACGCCGAGCGCTGGGTGTGGCGGAACGTACACTACTGGGATGAGACCAAGAAGTCCCGCGAAGAGCTCCGCGAATATGCCGCCCCGCTCTGCACCGAGGCCGGGCTGGAGGGCTTCTTGGCGCAGCTCCGCGACATGATGAGCTTCGCCGGGACGCTTCGGCTGCAGGCCGCCCTCCGCGCCCTCCCCAGCGGCCCCGCCGTCCCGCTGCGCCTGCTCTATGCCCGCCGCGACCCGATGGTGCCCCCGGCGATGGGCCCCCGCCTGCAAGCCCTGCTGCCGGGCACGGCCCTCGACTGGGCAGAAGAGGGCGGGCACTTCTTGCATGTGGACCGCCCGGCGCTGTTCTTGCGCCTCGCCCTGCCCTTCCTCGAGGCCGAGCCGAAGGGCGCCGCCCCGGGTGCAGCCCCGCCGCCGTTGGGATAAGCGGCGCCCGCTGAATGAGGATTCATTCAGCCCAGCGGCGCGGGCCCGTCGCGATCATCGACGCGAGCGGCGCAGGCCGCAAACGCCACCAAGGCGTCCCCGAGGACCCCGCGGTCCCCCTTCCACACCCCTCGGGCCGCGGGCCCAGGGCACGCTCGGAGAGACGATGGCTTCCCAGATCCAGAAGGTGGCGGTGCTCGGCGCCGGCGTCATGGGCCAGGGCATCGCTGCCCACCTGGCCAACGCCGGCATCCCCTCGGTCCTCTACGACATGGTGCCGCGCGAGCTGCCCGCGGGCGCGCCCCGGAGCAAGCTCGCGATCGACGGCATCGCCAACGCGAGCAAGCTCAAGCCGGCGGCCTTCTTCCGCGCCGACCAGGCCCGGCTCATCACGCCCGCCAACTACGAAGACGACGGCGCGCTGCTCGGCACCTGCGACCTCATCATCGAGGTGGTGGTCGAGCGCCTCGACATCAAGGCCAAGATCTTCTCCTGGGTGGCGGAGCACCGCCGGGCCGACGCCATCGTCGCGTCCAACACCTCGGGCCTGCCGCTCCGCGACATGGCGGCCAGCATGAGCCCGGAGATGCGCGCGCACTTCCTCATCATGCACTTCTTCAACCCGGTGCGGTACATGCGCCTGTTGGAGCTCGTGGCCGGCCCCGACACCAAGCCCGAGGTGCTCGCCGCCGTCGCCGACTTCGGCGAAGAGAAGCTCGGCAAGGGCATCGTCTACGCCAAGGATACGCCCAACTTTGTGGGCAACCGCGTCGGCACCTTCGGCATCGTCAGCGTCTTCAAGCACATGGAGGCCCTTGGCCTCAGCATTGAAGACGTGGACGCCATCTTCGGCAAGGCCGTCGGCCGCCCCAAGCTCGGCGTCTTCGCCCTGGGCGACCTCGTGGGCCTCGACACGCTCGACCACGTGTTCGGCAACGTCTTCCACGGCTGCCCCGATGACGAGCAGCGCGAGGCCTTCGTCTCGCCGCCCTGGCTCAAGCAGATGGTCGCCGAGGGCGCTGTTGGCAACAAGTCCGGCAAGGGCTTCTACCAAAAGAGCAACGAGCGCGACGCCAAGGGCCGCCGCATCACGCTGGCCCGCGATCTGGCCACCGGCGAGTACAAGCCGGCCGCCCGGCCCAAGTTTGACTCGGTCACCCAGGCGAGCAGCTTCGCCGACGACCCGGCCGCCGCCACCCGCATCCTCCTGCG
This sequence comes from Deltaproteobacteria bacterium, assembly GCA_947462115.1. Lineage (GTDB taxonomy): Bacteria > Myxococcota_A > UBA796 > UBA796 > UBA2385 > JAEUKK01. Next base: position 23,879 of record CANHON010000001.1, read on the forward strand.
GGGCGAGGACAAGGCCGCGGCCTTCGCCTGGGCCGTGACCGCCGACAGCCTCATCTACACCGCCAACCGCATCCCCGAGATCGCCGACGACATCGTCAACATCGACCGGGCCATGCGCTGGGGCTTCAACTGGGATCTCGGCCCCTTCGAGGGCTGGGACGCGCTCGGGGTGGGCGCCAGCGTCGCCCGCATGGAGGGCGAGGGCCGGGTGGTCCCCGCTTGGGTCAAGGACATGCTTGCCAAGGGCCGCGAGAGCTTCTACGCCTATGTCGACGGCAAGCCCACCTACTGGGACGCCGTCAAGGGCGAGAGCGCGCCCCTGCCCTCTTCGCCGCGCTGGCTGTTCATCGCTGACGCGAAGCAGCGCAGCCCGGTGGTGCAGAAGAACGACGCCGCCGAGCTGATCGACATCGGCGACGGTGTTTTGCTCCTCCAGTTCAACCGCCCCGCGCAGATGAACGCCCTCGAGCAGGACATGTTCGAGCTCTACAACACCGCGCTCGACAAGCTCGACGCGGGCGAGTGGGAGGCCCTCGTCGTCGGCTCGCAGGGCAGCCCCCGCGGTCAGTTCCGCCCCTCGGTCGGGCCCAACGGCCAGGCCTTCTGCGCCGGCGCCAACCTGATGATGGTCGGCATGGCGGCCATGCAGGGCGAGTGGGACACCATCGACCAGATGATCCGCGGCATGCAGACCATCCTGCAGCGCGCGCTCTACAGCAAGCGCCCGGTGGTCACCGCGCCCTTCGCCCTCACGCTGGGCGGCGGCCTCGAGGTCGCCATGCAGTCGGCGGCCACCGTCACCACCGGCGAGGTCTACATGGGCCTCGTCGAGGCCGGCATGGGCCTGCTCCCCGCCGGCGGCGGCTGCAAGGAGATGCTGCGGCGCCTGCTCGGGGACATCCCCGCGGCCGTGAACTACGACCCGAACCCCTTCGTTCAGGCCGCGTTCATGAACATCGGCCTCGCCAAGTTCTCGACCTCGGCCGAAGAGGCGCGCGACATGCGCTACCTCCGCTCCACCGACAAGGTCGTGATGGACGCTGATCAGCTCATCTGGGAGGCCAAGCGCACGGCGCTGGGCTTGGTGGCCAGCGGCTACCAGCCGCCCCGCCCGAGCAAGCTCAAGCTGCCCGGCAACAGCGGCCGCGCCACCATCGAGCTCAAGCTGCACGATCTCGTGCAGGGCGGCTTCGCGAGCGAGCACGACGCCAAGGTCGCCCGCCGCATCGCCCACGTGCTCAACGGCGGCGACATCCCCGCGGGCACCTGGGTCGATGAGCAGCACATCCTCGACCTGGAGCGCGAGGGCTTCCTCTCCTTGCTCGGCGAGGAGAAGACCATGGAGCGCATCACGCACTTCATCTCGACGGGCAAGGTGCTCCGCAACTAGCCCGCCCCGCAGCCAACATCCGAAACACGTGAGGAAAACATGAGCAAGAACCCCCGTGATCCGGTCGTGGTCGCCGCGGTGCGCACGCCCGTCACCAAGTCCAAGAAGGGCGGCCTCAAAGACACCCGCCCCGACGACCTTTTGATGATCGCCCTCAAGGGCCTGCTGGAGCGCGTTCCCGGCTTCGACGCCGCGAGCATCGACGACGTGGTGGTCGGCACCGCCATGCCCGAGGGTGAGCAGGGCATGAACGTGGCCCGCATCGCGAGCCTCGGCGCCGGCCTGCCCGACACCGTGCCGGCCATGACCTTGAACCGCTTCTGCAGCAGCGGCCTCGAGGCGCTGGCGCAGGCCGGCTCCAACATCGCCGCGGGCTGGTACGACGTGGCCATCGCGGCCGGCGTCGAGTCCATGACGATGATCCCGATGGGCGGCGACCGCCCCTCGCCCAACCCGACGCTGATGGCCGAGCAGCCCGACATCTACGTCACGATGGGCATGACCTCGGAGAACGTCTGCAGCCGCTTCGGGGTGCCCCGGGCGGAGCAAGACGCCTTCGCGGTGCGGAGCCACCAGAAGGCCGCCGCCGCCATCGCCGCGGGCCGCTTCGCCGACGAGATCGTGCCGGTGAAGACCCGCAGCTTCGACGGCACGGCCTGGAAGGACGTGACCATCTCGATCGACGACGGCGTGCGCGCCGACACCACGGCCGAGGGCCTCGGCAAGCTGCGGGCCGCCTTCTCCAAGACCGGCGCCAGCACGGCCGGCAACTCCTCGCAGACCAGCGACGGCGCCGCCGCGGTGCTCGTCATGGCCCGCGAGAAGGCCGAAGCCTTGGGCCTTCAGCCCCTCGGCGTGCTCCGCAGCTACGCGGTGGTGGGCGTGCCCGCCGACATCATGGGCATCGGGCCGGCCAAGGCCATCCCCAAGGCCCTGGCCAAGGCCGGGATCAGCGTGGCTGACGTCGATCTCTTCGAGATCAACGAGGCCTTCGCGAGCCAGGCCATCTACTGCGCCCGCGAGCTCGGCCTCGACGCCGAGAAGGTCAACGTCAACGGCGGCGCCATCGCGCTGGGCCACCCGCTGGGCTGCACCGGCGCCAAGCTCACCGCGACCCTGCTGCACGAGATGGGCCGGCGCGGCAGCCGCTACGGCATCGTGAGCATGTGCATCGGCGGCGGCATGGGCGCCGCGGCGGTGTTCGAGCGCGAGTAGACGCGCGCCCTCGGGCGACGGGTCGAGCGGCCGCGGCGGGGTGCCCCCTGTCGCGGCCGCTTCAATTCCGCAGCCCCGCCGGCGCGGCCCTGGTGGCCCGATCGGGTCATGCGCGTGCAGATCGCCTTTATCTCGCCGCCGCCCTCCCGATGGGAGCGGGGCCGGGCCCCCCGAGGCCCGCCCCAACGCCGAGGGTGACGATGGACAGCGAGACCCAAGAGATCATCGACTACTTCCTCACGGAGAGCCGCGAGTCGGTCGCCGAGGTTGAGCCGCTGTTGATTGGCCTCGAAGCCGGCGGCGCCCACGTCGATCGGGCCACCATCGACAAGATCTTCCGCCTGTTTCACAGCATGAAGGGCAGCGCCGGCTTCTTGGAGTTCCAGCACGTCGAGTCGGTGACCCACCAGGCCGAGACGCTGCTCGATCGGGTCCGCAACGGCAGCCTGACCTTCGACCCGCCCCTCGTGGACCTGCTCTGCCGCGCGCTCGACTTCACCAATGACGCGCTGGACGCCATTGAGGCCATGCTCACCGACGCGAGCCTCGCGGAGGAGGCCGCGGGCCTCATCCAGCGCCTCAAGGGCTTCGGCGCCGCGCCCACCGCCGAGCCGGCCCGCGCGCCGGTCGCCCCAGCCCACGTGGCCACCAAGCCGCCGAGCGCCCCGCCGCTGGCCGCCCCGCCGCCCCCGGCCGCCGAGGCCTGGACCGGCCCGCAGCCCGCAGCACCCCGTGGGGAGATCAACGTCTTCGCGCCGGTCGCCGCGCCCAGCGCCGCCGAGACCGACAGCGGGCTCAGCTCCTTGTTCGACTCCTTGTCGCGCGGGGCCAAGATCGAGCGGAGCCTCCCGACGCCGGAGGCCAGCTCCGCGAACGTCGCGCCGACGCCCCGCGCCCCGACCCCGCCTGCCCCTGCGCCGGCCAAAACCGCCGCCTCGCCGCACCGCCTGGGCGAGATCTTGATCGAGGCCGGCCTCGCGAGCCCGGCGCAGATCGAGGAGGCGCTCAAGGACAAGCGCCTGCCGGTGGGCCAAAAGCTGGTGCAGATGCAGGTCGTCCCCCCGGAGCGCATCCAAGAGGCGCTCGCGGTGCAGTCGGCGCGCCGGGGTGACCCCGACAAGGCCGCCGAAGAAGAGGACGGCAAGGGCCGCAGCCGCGCCGAGTACCTCCGCGTGGACGTGCGCAAGCTCGACCAGCTCATGGACCTCATCGGCGAGCTCATCATCGCCGAGACGGCGGTCACCCACGGACCGGCCCGGGACACCGAGGTGGACGGCTCCCAAAAGGCCGCCGTGCAGCTCAACCGGGTGACCCGCGGGCTGCAGGACGTGGCCATGTCCCTGCGCATGGTGCCCATCGAGCCCACCTTCAAGAAGATGGTGCGCTTGGTCCGCGATCTGAGCCGCCGCCAAGGCAAGCGCATCACCCTCGAGATCTCCGGCGAGGACACCGAGGTCGACAAAAGCGTGGTGGAGGCGATCTCCGACCCGCTGGTCCACCTCATCCGCAACTCCATCGACCACGGCGTCGAGGACGTGGACGAGCGGATCCGGGTCGGCAAGGCGCCCGAGGGCCGCATCACCCTGTCGGCCCGCCAGCAGGCCGGGGAGATCCGCATCGAGGTGCGGGACGACGGGCGCGGCCTCGATCGTGCCCGCATCCTCAAGAAGGGCGTGGAGCGCGGCCTTGTGAAGGGCGACGGCGCCGAGCTCAGCGACGCCGAGGTCTACCGGCTCATCTTCGAGCCGGGCTTCTCCACGGCGGCGGCGGTCACCGACATCTCGGGCCGCGGCGTCGGCATGGACGTGGTGAAGCAGAACATCGAGAGCGTGAAGGGCCGGGTGGAGGTGCAGAGCACGCCAGGCGCCGGCTCGGTGATGGCGCTGCGCATCCCGCTCACCCTCGCGATCATCGAGGGCATGCTCGTGCGCGTCGGCACCAGCCGGTTCACCTTGCCCATCCTGTCGATCACCGAGACCGTCGGCGTGACGGCCCGCGACGTGACGCGGCTCACCAACGGCGCCGAGGTGGTCCGGGTGCGGGGGCGGCTGCTGCCGGTCTACCGCCTCCACGAGCTCTACGAGCTCAAGCCCGACAGCACCCGCATCGAAGACGGCCTGCTGGTCGTCATTGAAGACGGCAATGACCGGGTGTGTGTGCTGGTCGATGAGCTCATCGGCCAACGCCAGACCGTCGTGAAGTCGCTCAGCGGCTACCTCGGCAGCGTGCGCGGCCTCGCCGGCTGCACGGTGCTCGGCGACGGCTCGATCAGCCTCATCATTGACGTCGCAAAGCTGATCCACGACGTGCACGCCGCTGCATGAGCAGCCCCGCCGATCCGATCCCCTGACCGAGACCCCAAAGACCCCGCCTCGACAACCGGCCCCATGGAGCAGCGCATGCCCAGCATCTCGACCGCGCAGGACCACGACTACGCTGAGCTCCAAGAGCGCACGAAGTACCTGACCTTCATCTTGGGCAGCGAGAGCTACGGCCTCGACATCATGTATGTCCGAGAGATCATTGGCATGCAGCAGTTCACCATGGTGCCCGACGTGCCAGCCTTCGTCAAAGGGGTCATCAACCTCCGCGGCAAGGTGATCCCCGTGATGGACGTCCGCCTGCGCTTTCGCATGCCGGAGCGGGCCTATGACGACCGCACCTGCATCATCGTGATCCACGTCGGCGACTGGCTGGTGGGCCTCGTGGTCGACACGGTCTCCGAGGTGCTCGACATCCCCCAGGCGGACGTGGAGCTGCCGCCGCAGGCCTTCGGCCGGAACAACGACCACTTCATCGCCGGGATGGGCAAGGTGGGCGACCAGGTCCGCATGCTGCTCGACGCCGAGAAGCTCGTCGGCGCACCGCCGCGGGCCGCCGCCACGGCCTGAGCTGAACCCACCGGGTTGCCCGCGCGCCCCTGCCGCCGCCCAGAGAGGACCGATGTCCAGCCAAGCCTCCACAACGCCGCTGGCGCCGAACTTGGAGATCAGCGAAGCTGACTTCCAACACACGGCCCGGCTGGTTCGAGAGCACTTTGGGATCCACCTGACCCCCGCCAAGCGCGCGATGGTCGCGAGCCGGCTGTTCCGAGTGGTCCGCGAACGTGGCTTCGATAGCTACCACACCTTCTGCCAATCCATGCTCCAAAACCCCACCTACGAGACCTTGAGCCTCGTGGTGGACTGCATCTCCACCAACCACACCTTCTTCAACCGGGAGCCCGAGCACCTGTGGATGCTCCGCGACGAGGTGCTGCCGGAGCTGATCGCCGCCCAGCGGCGCAACCGCGAGCAGGACGTTCGGGTGTGGTGCGCGGCCTCCTCGACCGGCGAAGAGCCCTACTCTCTGGCCATGGTGCTGCAGGACGCGCTCGGCGCCGACTACGGCGGCTGGAAGGCCGGTCTGCTCGCCACCGACATCAGCCAGAACGCCCTCAAACAAGCCGAGACCGGCACCTACCCCACCGACTCGGTGCGGACGCTGCCCAAAGCTTGGCAGGACCGCTACTTCGACCACCGCCCGGACGGGCTCAGCGTGGTGAAGGCCTCGGTGCGGCGCGAGGTGACCTTCCGGCGCTTCAACCTGATGAACACCAGCTTCCCGTTCCGCAGCCCCTTCCACGCGATCTTCTGCCGCAACGTGATGATCTACTTTGAAGACGACACGCGGCGGGCCCTACTGGAACGCATGGCCAACGCGCTCGCGCCTGGCGGGTGGTTCTTCGTCGGCCACGCCGAGACCATCTCGGGCCTCACCAACCGGTTTCGGCTGGTTCACCCGGGCGCCTACCGGAAGGAGGGGCGATGAGCGCAAACCCGATCCGCGTGCTGATCGTTGACGACTCTGCCGTCGTGCGCGCCATTTTGCGCGATGGGCTCGCCGCCGATCCCTTCATCGAGGTGGTGGGCACCGCCCGCGACGCCTTCGAGGCCCGGGACCTCATCGTCGAGCGCAGCCCGCAGGTGCTGACCCTCGACGTCGAGATGCCGCGCATGGACGGCGTGGACTTCCTGCGCCGGCTGATGCCGCAGTACCCGATCCCTGTCGTGATGGTCAGCTCCCACACCGAGCGGGGCCGCGAGGTCACGATGTCGGCCCTGGCGGCGGGCGCCGTGGACTTCGTCACCAAGCCCAACAAGACGATGAACCAGGGCGTCGAGCAGATGATGATGGAGCTGCGCACCAAGATCAAGATCGCCAGCACCGCCAACGTGAGCCACTGGAAGCACCGCCGCCCCGCGCCGGCCCCCGCCGCCGCCACCCGGGCGCGCGAGGACCGCATCGTCGCGGTCGGCGCCTCGACCGGCGGCACGGACGCCATCCGGGAGCTGCTCTGCTCGATGTCACCGAACATGCCGGGCATCCTCGTGGTGCAGCACATGCCCGCCGGCTTCACCGCCACCTTCGCGGCCCTGCTCAACACCGCCACCCCCTTCCAGGTCCGCGAAGCGGCGGACGGCGACCGGGTGACGCCGGGCACCGTGCTCATCGCCCCCGGCGGACGCCAGTGCGTGATCGAGGCCGCGGGCGAGGGCTTCAAGGTGCGGATCTTGGGGGAGCAGCGGGTCAACGGCCACGCGCCCAGCGTGGACGTGATGATGCGCTCGGTGGGCCGGATCGCCGGAAAGCGGTCGATCGGCGTCATCCTCACCGGCATGGGCACCGATGGGGCCCAGGGCATGTTGGAGATGCGCAAAGCCGGCGCCTTCACCATCGCCCAAGACGAGGCCAGCTCGGTGGTCTACGGCATGCCCCGGGAGGCCTGGGAGATCGGCGCGGCCTGCGTCACCCGCCCCCTCAACAGCGTGGGCGAGGCGATCAGCGCGGCGCTACACCCCGCGGGCGCCGCTGAGCCGGCCCGCAGCAACCAGCTCGCGGAGTGAACCCCATGGCCGACATCCTCCTTGGCATCGGTGACATCAGCGCCTCGGCCTGCGCGGGCGACGTGCTGGTCACGATGGCGCTCGGCTCCTGTGTCGCCATCGTCGCCCGCGATCCGCTCAGCGGCGCGATCGGGATGGCCCACATCGCCCTGCCCGGCGCGCCGGAGGGCGTGGTCCGCAGCCCGGCCGGCCTCCCCGGCTACTACGCCGATACGGCCATCCCGGCGCTGTTTCGGACGATGGAGCGGGTCGGGGCGCCCCCCGCGGGCCGGGGCCTGCAGATCAAGCTCATCGGCGGGGCGACCATCCTGGACCGGATGGGCAGCTTCAACATCGGCAAACGAAACGTGTTGGGGATCAAGCGCGTGCTCTGGCAATACGGCCTGGGCTCCATCGCGGAGGACGTCGGGGGCGAGCTCTCCCGAACGGTGCGCGCCGAAGTGCCCTCCGGAATCGTCCGCATCACCAGCCCCGGTCTGCCCACCTGGGCCGTCTAGGCGCCCCGGCCCTCCGCAACCCCTTAGGAAGGGAGCCCCCATGGCCAACGTATTGATTGTAGACGACTCGCCGACCGCCCGGATGCTGGTCCGGCGCTGCCTCCAGATCGCCGGCTACGGCGCCGATCAGATGTTCGAGGCCGAGCACGGGCGCGCCGCCCTCGACGTGCTCCGGGTCCAGTCCATTGATCTTGCTGTGGTGGACCTCAACATGCCGGTGATGGATGGCCGCACCCTGATCCGCTTTATGCGGAGCAGCCCGCGCCACAACAGCATCCCGATCATCGTCGTCAGCTCCTTGGTGAACGACACGGCCGCCGCAGAGCTGGTCGCGATGGGCGCCAGCACGGTCCTCAAGAAGCCCCTCAGCCCCGCAGCCATGGCCTCCGCGATCGCCGAGCTGCAAGGAGTCGCCGCATGAACGTCCAGCAGCTCGACACCCGCGTCATCGACTCCGTGGTCACCGAGGTCTTGGAGAGCATGGTCTTCCTCGGCGCCGAGCCGGCCGGCGACTTCGACTGGGGCGGCGGCGCCCTCTGCTGGTCGTCCATCGACCTGCACACGCCGGTCGTCGGCGAGATGGTCATCGCCGTCCAGGAGCAGGACGCCGCCGAGCTGTTCGAGCTGCTCTGGGCCGGGGAGCGCGCGCCCGAGCCGGCCGCGCTGCGCGCGCTGCTCGAAGAGGTGGCCAACGCCATCGCCGGCCAAGCCCAGGCCCAGGTGGACCCGAGCGCCACCGCCGGCCTCGGCCTGCCGACCTCGGGCAGCGGCGCCTTCACCGCCCAGGGCCCCGCCGACCGCCGCCACAGCTACACCCTCGACGACGGCAAAGTGGTGGGGCTGCTGCTGCGCGAGCTCGTGTAGTCGGCCCGCCCGGCGCCGGCTGGCGTATGCTCCCGCCCATGCCTGTCCACGCCCGACGCCTCCGCCGCCTCCGCAGCCAGAACCCGGTCATCGACCTCCGGGTCTGCGCGCCGGAGACCCTCCACGACCTGAGCTGCCTCGACGGCCTCTACGAGGAGCTCCGCGACTTCGGCCCCGCCGCTGGGCTTCGGGTCTGGGTGCTGCACGACGCCGCCGTGGGCTGGACCCACAGCGCCGGGGCCCTGCACGCCGCGCTGCGGGCGCTCTACGCGCTGGCCGTCGCCCTCCCGCTGGACGAGACCGCCGCGGAGGCGGTGGTGTTGCCGCCGGCCGCCGCCGCGGCGCCCGCCCTGGTCGAGGCCCTGCACGCGCTGGGCCTGCCGGTCTACAAGGTGCGCCCCGCCGGCGGTCTGCCGATCCAGGAGCTGCAGTTTGAGCGGCGCGAGGTCGCGATGATGCAGGGCCCGCCGCTGCGCCCCGCCGGGCCCAACGCGCCCCTCGGCAGCCTGTACGCCGCGATGGACGGGGCCGAAAACGACGAAGCCGAGGCCTCTCTCGACGCCTCGGCCCTCGCCTACCTCGAGGGGCTGCTCGACCGCTGCGGGCGCGCCCCGGCCTGATCGGGCCGACCGGGCCCGGTAGAGCCGAGCGCGGACGGCCCGACCGCGATCACTCCGCCCAGACGCCCATCGAGACCACGAACTGGCCCTCGGTGGTGGTGCCGTCCGGGTTGACCAGCGGCTGGTTGTCGAGCACCACCGGCGCGAGGCCCGAGAGCAACAGGCTCGCCGGGTCCGCGGGATCGGCCGTCCCGCCGCCGAGGCCGCCGAGCAGGTCGGCGAGGTCGAAGTTGAGCAGCCCGCCGACCAAGCCGAAGGTGGACTCCAGCCAGTCGCCGAGCGCCGTCACCACCGCCTCGGGGTCCTGATCGACGGCGCCGTACTCGAGGAGAACGCCCTCAGCCACGACGAGGTCGATGCCGAGCGCCGTGCCGCCCTCGATGTTGACGTTGATCTCGGTGGCGAGCGAGGCCTTGAGCCAAGTCCTGCAGACCGCGCCCTCCCGCACGCCAATGTCGACGACCAGGTCGGGCATGTAGACCGCGCCGAGAGGCGCGATGCCCGGGACCATCCGCGCGACCGTCGCCGTACCCGGATCGAGGCCGAGGCACCAGCCGTTGGGGGCCACCGGGGCCTGCTCGCCGCCGGGCAGGGTGCCGACCATGCCGCCGATGAGATCACCAAAGGAGCCCAGCAGGCTATCGACCTGGCCGAGCAGGTCGATGAGCAGCTCGCCGATCGCGAGCTGCAGCACGCCCTCGTGGATCGACACCACCGCCTGCGCGTCGGGGTGCACGCCGCCGGAGTCTGCCCAGGGGGCGAAGAGGCCGAGGGCGCCCTCGGGGGCCGGCTCGTTGATGCCGAGGCCGAGCTCCAGGCCGATGCCCTCGGTCTCGGTGAACAGATCGGCGAGGCGGATGGACAGCGAGGTGCCGAGCAGGTCGGTGTCGAAGGCCAGCGGACCGCCGAGCTCGATGGTGCCGATGGAGCCGAGCACCACGTCGAGCAGCAGCTCCCCGAGCGGCTCAACGACATAGCCGAGCACCGCGTCGATCACCGACTCCAGCAGGCGGCCGTCGAGCGGCCCGAGCACGATGTCAGGGTCATCGAGGCGGATGGTGGGGTCGCCGAGCTCGAGGCTGAGCATGCCCGCCTCGTCCATGGTCGGCACCAGCAGGCCGCCGATCGCGATCTCGCCGAAGCCGACCGACAGCTCCGAGCTCAGGCCCAGCCAGTCGATGGCGACCTCGTACTCGAGCTTGAGGTTGATGAGGGTGGCGACGGTGTCGAGGCCGCCGTCCACGGGCTCCAGCACCACAACGGTCGGCTCCGAGAGCAGGCCGACGGGCCGGATCGCGAAGATGTCGCCCTCGTAGGCGGGCAGGGCGGCCGTGACCTGCTCCTTCCACCCGAGGCCGTCGATGAGCGCGCCCAAGGACACGCCGAGCTTGGTGAGGCCGTTGGGGAGCAGGCGGGCGGTCATCGCACCCGGCCAGCCCAGCGTGGGATCGACCCCGCGGAACACCGGCACGCGGAAGTCCTCGCGCTGGGTGTCGAGGGCGGCCTCGACCTCGATGATCCGGTAGGCGTAGTCCACCGGGATGTCCACCTCAAAGGTGCCATCGCTGTTCACCGGCACCTCGGCGCCCTCGACCAGCACCACCGCCTGGGCCGGGCTGACGATGCCGGTGACGCGAATGGGGTCGTCGCCCATGAACTCGCCGTAGGTGGGCGAGGTGACCGTCAGCTCCAGGTCGGTGCCGAGGTGCTCGCCCTTGACCACGTAGTCGGAGCGGCAGCCGACCAAGGACAGCGCGCCGATCCAGCCGAAAAGGAGCGCGGAGGCAGCGGCCGGGCGCGGGGAGTGCAAGGACGACATGGGGGCTCCGGGAGCGAGGAGGGGCGGCCCACCGGGCCGAGCCCTGCGATTGTGCATGAGAAAGGGCCTCGGGTCCACCCCAGATGGGCCACCTCATGGGAACTTTGCATCCGGTTAGAGGCACGCATGCCTGCCACGCCCCGCGCCCGACTGCACGCGCTCCTCGACCTCATCGACCGGCTCCGCGGGCCCGATGGCTGCCCCTGGGACCAAGCCCAAACCATCGAGAGCTTCCAGCCCTACTTGCTGGAGGAGGTCTACGAGCTGCTGGAGGCCAGCGCCGCGGGGCCCGTCGGGGCCGGAGGCCAAGGGCCGGACCCGCTGCGCGAGGAGCTGGGCGACGTGCTGTTCAACGCGCTGATGTTGGTGCGGATCGGCGCGGACGCCGGGCGCTTCGACCTCGACGACGTGGCCGGCGACATCACCGACAAGCTCATCCGCCGCCACCCGCACGTCTTCGACCGGGACGCGACCGAGCGCTCCGCCCGGTGGGCCGACAACCAGCCCGCCGGAAAGGGCCGCCTCGACGGTGTTCCCGGCAACGCCCCGGCGCTGGTCGTGGCCGCCGCCCAGGGCGCCAAGGCCGCCACCGTCGGCTTCGACTGGCCCGACGCCGCCGGCGTACTCGACAAGGTCGAAGAGGAGCTGCGTGAGCTGCGCGAGGCCATCGCCCTCAAGGACCCCGCCGCCCAGCACCACGAGCTCGGCGACCTGCTCATGGCCGTCGCCAGCCTCGGACGACACCTCGCCGTCGAGCCTGAGAGCGCACTTCGCGCCGGAAATCGACGCTTCGCCCAGCGCTTCGCGGCGATGGAGCGCGAGGCTGCCGCGGCCGGCGCCCGGCTCACCGACCTCGACCCCGCGGCGCTTGACGGAGCGTGGCGGCGCGCGAAGGAGAGGCTGTCGGGCACGCCCGACCGGGAGGCCTGATGCTCGCGAAGCTGCTGATCGTGATGACGGTGATCCCAGCCATTGAGCTGGCCCTGCTCCTGTCGCTCGGGCGGTGGATGGGCACGGCCGAGACCGTGCTGCTCATCGTGCTCACCGGCTTCCTCGGCGCGACGCTGGCCAAACGCGAGGGCCTCGGCGTGCTCCGCCAGCTCAAAGAGGACGCCGCCCGCGGCATCCCCCCCGCAGACCGCCTCGTTGAGGGCCTCATGGTCCTCGTAGGCGGCGTCCTGCTCATCACGCCGGGGGTGCTCACCGACCTCGCGGGCGTGCTGATGATGATCGGGCCCACCCGTCGGTGGATGGCGCCCCGCATCAAACGCCTGATCGCCGATCGGCTGCACATCCTCCCCGGCGTGGCCGCAGGCGCGCCGGCCTGGGGGAGCGGCTCGGGCGCGAGCAACGTCGAGCCGGAGCGCCCCACCGCCGCGCAGCCCAAGGCCGCCGCCCGCTTTGACCACCCAGTGCGCTGAGGCCCCTGGGGCGCGGGCCCCCCTTAGAGGTAGCCGCCGTCCCGCAAGAAGGCGCAGTCCGCGAAGCAGACGTCCGAGGTCCCGGCGTCTACGCACTGAAAGCCGCGCGGGCACGGGTCTTCAGCATCGGCTTCACAGCCGGCGTAGCACTCGCCGGTGAAGCAGGCGGGCCGCAGGCAGTAGAGGCTCGGGTCGGTCGCGCTCACCGCGCCGCAGACCCAGCCCGCCGCGCACACGCTGTCGTCCGGCAGCCCGAGCCAGTCTTCACAGCTGCGGCGCTCGTCGTACTCGGCGATGAAGCAGCCCTGGCCCGAGGGGCAGGAGAAGTCAAAGGTATTGCAGGAGCCCTGCTCTTCCGACGGGAGACAGGCGCCGCCGCCGCCACAGCTCGCCGACTCCGGGTTGCAGGAGCCGCAGCTGTCCATGTCGGAGCGGACGCACTCACCCGTGGTCTTGTCGCAGAACTCGTTGTAATTACAGTCAAGCTGGGTGTCGCGGCAGCCATAGGCCTCGCAGGTGTGCCGCTCGATGTCGCAGGTCTGGCCGGCGAAGCAGTCGTTGTCGCCGTCGCAGCCCGAAGCGCAGGCGCCGGCGCTGGTGCAGTACTGCTGGATCCCGCAGTCCGCGCTGCTTTTGCACTCGACGTCCACGCAGACCGCGTCGATGCAGTCCTGGCCGGCTTCACACTCGCCGGCCGAAGCGCAGGGCTTGGCCTCGGGCAAGGGCGTGCACCCTGCGAGGCCAAGAAACAGGACAGGCACGCCAAAGTTGGAGAGCAGGCGGTGGCGCATCGTAGACCTCACCCTTCGCAGAAGCCAGCGGGATCACCGCCGCCGAAGCTGTACTGAATCGTGATCTTGCTGTTGGGCGGCGGCAAGCTGCCCCGGTCGAAGACGATCGCCGGGCGCTCGACGCCCTCGTCGTCCGCCCGCGTGAAGGTCCACACCCCGGCGTCGCAGGGCACGACCTCCTCCTCCACGCCCACCTCGATGGTGCTCGGGTCGGGCTCATCGTTGAGGAAGAAGGTGTCGGTGAGCCGCGAGCTGGTCAGCGACAGCTCCTCGACGATCACGCCGAAGTCATCGGCGCAGATGTTGCCGACCACCCCACCGGTCTGCTCGGCGACGTCCACGTAGCGGGTGCCCGGGTTGGCGCCCGACTCGACCTGCTGGCGGCTGCAGTCGTCCAGCGAGGTGACGACCAGCGACGAGGCGTTGAACACATCGCGCGCCCGCTGGCCCTTCACGTCGCGGAAGGCGTTGATGTAGTCGTTGACCGGCTGGGGAGAGCTGTCCTCTTCATCGCTGACAAAGATGATCGAGAGGTAGGCGTCCTCGCGGAGAAAGCCCTCGTTGTCGCCGCTCACCATCGGATCGGTGACCGCGCGGTAGGCGCTCTCGATGCCCATCTCGTAGCCAGCGCCGCAGGTGCCGACCGAGACGAGCTCCTGGAACAGGGCGTCCCCGTCGTCCGTGCTCGGGGTGATCCAGGCGGTGCGCACGAGCTGTCCGCCGTCCGGAATGGCGTCCATGTCGTCTTCGGTGCAGCCGGCCCCCAGGAAGCCTTCGGGGCGCTCGATCGTCGTCGTGACCACGCCGATGTGGTAATCGACGTTGCCCTCGATGAAGTAGGTCAAGAACTCGTTGAAGTTCTGGGAGAGCAGCTGCTGGTAGGGCTGCATCGAGCCCGAGTTGTCGACCACCAGCAGCACGTCGACCTCGCCGGCGTCGTTCTGGAAGAAGACGTCATCGCCCTCGAGCTTGAAGATCGACTGGTCGGGGGTGCAGGCAGCCCCGATGAGCCCGACGGTGGCCAAGCGGAGGGCCGCGGCGCCGCGGCGCAGCGGGGGTGGGACGAAAGGCATCGCGTTCTCCTCGGACCCACGGAGCCGCGCGCCGGGTCCTGGTGCTTCGCGCGGGGGCGAGACCGCTGTTATCGCGCTGGACCGCGCGCCGCTGCGCCCCGACCGCTGGCGGTCACAGACCTGCCCCACGGTCGCCGCTCTCCGCGCCCCCGTCAAGGGCCGCCCCGCGCCGACCACCCCGCCACCGGGAGCCCCCGTGGTCCCCTCCCCTCGACCCGCTTGGGCCCCCGCCCTGGAGCGCTGGACGGAGCGCATCGCCCGGATCGCCCGGCTGATCCTGCCCCGTCCGACCGACGCGGCCCTCAGCGCGCTGGCCGAGGTGGATCGGCCCGGCGCGGTGGATGCGGTCCCCGAGGCCCTCCGCGCCCAGGCCGCGACCAGCCTGCGCGACCCGCTGATGCTCGGTCGGGCCGCCTTCGCCCGGGGAGACTATGCCGAGGGCCTGCACCACTTCGGCGTGCAGCTCGGCAAAAACGAGCACGACCCCTGGGCATGGCACGGGCGCGGCGACTGCCTGCAGCTCATGGGCGCACCCGCCGAGGCGGACCTGGCCTACGCCCGCGCCGCGGCACTGGCGCCCCGCGAGCCCCTGCACCTCGACGGGCGAGCGAACGCCGCCGCTGCCCAAGGCGATGAGGCGTCCGCAACGAAGCTTCGGAGCGCCGCCGCTGAGCTCCGCCGGCCCAGGCGCCGCTGATCCGCGGTCCGCAGGCCCCGAGGCGCGCCGGGCCGTGTGGCCCGCGGTCGGGTCGGTTAGCCGGGACGGCCGCCGACGACCCGCGGCCCGCGAGCCTGCGGAGGCGCGCGGCCCCGCGTCCACCATTGATCCGCCCCCGGCCCCGCGGCGTCGCCCGCCCACCGCCGCGGAGCGCTGCCACCCGGGCCCAGGCCCGGCCCCGCCGGAGTCGCCATGCTCGAGACCATCTCCAAGGGCTTCCGAAACGCCCGCCTCAAGCTCCAAGGCAAGGCGGAGCTCACCGAAGACAACGTGAAGGGCGCGCTGCGCGATGTCCGGCTCAGCCTGCTCGAGGCGGACGTCGAGATTGGCGTGGTCAAGGCCTTCCTCGACCGGGTGCAGGAGCGGGCCTTCGGTGAGGTGGTGAACCTGAGCACCCCCGCCGACAGCTCGGCCTTCGGCCTGCCCGCCGGCTTCAAGGTCACCCCCGAGCAGCACTTCATCAAGATCTGCCACGACGAGCTGGTGTCGCTGATGGGTCCGGCCAGCCCGGGCCTGCTGCTCGACAAGAAGCCCGCGGTCATCATGATGGTCGGCCTTCAGGGCTCGGGCAAGACCACCACCGCCGGCAAGCTCGCCCGCCGCCTCAAGGCCCAGGGCAAGAAGTGCATGCTGGTCGCGGCCGACATCTACCGGCCCGCGGCCATCAACCAGCTCACCACCCTCGGCATGAAGCTCGGCATCACGGTCTTTAGCATCAAGGGCATGAAGCCCGTGGACCTGTGCGTGACCGCGCTCGCTCAGGCCAAGGCGGTGGGCGTGGACGTGGTCATCTTCGACACGGCCGGCCGCCTCGCCCTCGACAACGAGCTGATGGTCGAGCTGGAGCAGATCAAGGCCCGCACCAACCCCGACAACGTCCTGTTCGTCTGTGACGCCATGATCGGCCAGGACGCGGTGCGCACCGCCGCCGAATTCGACCGGCGCCTCGACTTTAGCGGCTTCATCCTCACCAAGCTCGACGGCGACGCGCGCGGCGGCGCGGCCCTCAGCATCAAGCACATCACCGGCAAGCCCATCCAGTTCCTCGGCATGGGCGAGACGATGGACAAGCTCGACGAGTTCCGGCCCGAGGGCCTCGCCGACCGCATCCTCGGCTTCGGCGACGTCGTCGGCTTGATGAAGGACTTCGAGCAGGTCGTCGACGAGAAGACCGCCGAAAAAGACGCCGCCAAGATGCTTCAGGGCAACTTCAGCTACGGCGACTTCTACAAGCAGATCCAGATGATCAAGAAGATGGGCAGCCTTCGGTCGATCATGGAGAAGCTGCCGGGCATGGAGGAGATCCTGAGCCAGGTGCCGCCCGAGGCCCTCGACGACCGCGAGCTCGTCAAGGTCGAGGCGATCATCCAGTCGATGACCAAGAAGGAGCGCGAGCAGCCCGATGTGCTGGATGTGTCCCGCATGACCCGCATCGCCCGGGGCGCAGGCACGACGGTGGAGGCGGTCGAGGGCCTGCAGGAGCGCTTCCTCCAGACCCGCCAGATGATGTCGGCGATCGGCAGCAGCGGTATGTTCGGCGGCTTTCCCGGCATGGGCGGGGGCGGCGGTCGCCCCAACCCGTTTCAGGTGAGCCGCGCGGCCCGGCGCCGGGGCGTGACCCAAAATCAGACCCCCTTCGGCGCCATGCCGGCCCTGCCCGCGCCCGCCGCGGAGGCGGCCCCCCAGAGCGCCGCAGAGCGCGCCCGCGAGGCCGCCGAGCGCCGCGCCCGCCAGAAAGAGAAGCGCGACGCCCGCAAAGATCGCGACTGAGCGGAGCTTCCGGGGATCGCGCGCCGGCGGGGCCCACCGGGCGCCACGGGGCTCAAGGTGGCGCCGGCGGGGTCGATAGAGCCGCCGGGAGGCGAACCCAGTGCTCCGTTACGACCAAGAGTCCATCCG
>CANHON010000002.1 GCA_947462115.1 Deltaproteobacteria bacterium
CATGCGGGCTCCTGCAGAGAGGTCGGCGGGCGCCTCGGCTAACGCGCTCCTGACCGCGAAGATCGGCGCCCCCGATCCGGCCCCGGGCTCGAAGGGCATCCGGGGCTGCCCGTAGGCCCCGGGCCGCGGCCGCCCCACCCCGCCGCGCGCCCCGGAGGCCCCATGTCCCGCCCGCGCTCGGTCGCCCCCTCGCTGGAGCTCATCGCCTTTACCCTCGCCTGCGCTGTTTTGACCGCAGCAGGGTCCGCCGAGGCCGCACCGCCCGCCGCGCTGCTCCGGGCCGGCGTGGACGTGCGCGGCGCCATGCTCAGCGAGGGCGACGACCAGCGGCGCGGGGCCGACCCCACCGAGCTCTGGGCCGCCTTCGGGGCGCCGGTCGGGGGCGCCCTGTTCATCGGCGCGCCGGTGAACGTGCAGGGAGAAGGCCGACATTACCTCGGATTGGACCTGGGCCTGCGGAGCGGCGCCCTGCGCGGCCGGGCCGACAACCTGCCAGGCGGCCCCTTCACCTACCAGCAGCGCACGCTGAGCCCGGCGCTGGGCTTCGTGAACCGCAGCAAAAACAGCGAGCTGTCCGCGCGGATCGGCCCGAGCTGGACCCGCCAGACCACCACTGCCTCCGAGGGCGGGCCGACGGCGACGGGCGACGCCTTCGGCCTCTCTTGGGGGGCCGAGCTCGCGTGGTCAGCGCCCCACAAGGGCCCGCAGCGCGTCAACCTCGGCGTGTTCTTCGAGTCCGACCTCATGGCCGTCGGCGGCAGCAGACAGGGAGACCTGCTGCCCTATGACGACGGCGACGCCGCCTTCTACGCGGCGCTGGGCCTCCGGCTCAGCACCTCACGGGCCCTGCGGCCCCGCGGCGCGCGCGCCGACTGAAGGGGAGGGGCGCTCAAGCCACGGGGATCACCGAGAGCAGGGCGCCCGCGTGCAGGTCGATGACCAGCACCCGGCTGTGGGCGTCGCCGACGAGCAGGCGATCGGGGCGGTCGCCGGGGCGCACGAAGCGGGGCGCGCCCGCGATCCGCAGCCAGCCGGTGGGGCGGTGACCGGCGAGGGGCCCGGCGGGGCGCAGCACCAGCGCGGCGAGTCCGTCGTCGTCCTTCTCGGCGTGGGCGCGCAGGCCGGCGACGAGGCCAAGCTGCTCACGCCAGCGCGCCGGGCCCAAGGGGAAGGGCTCGGGGATCCGCTCGACGCCCTGCAGGAACAGGCGCTCGCCCGCCTCGCCGAGCTCCCAGAGGGCCTCGCCCTCGACCGACACCACGGGGCCGCGGCCCAGGCGCGGCTCGGGCAGCAGGGGTCGGCGCTCGCGCAGGGCCGGGCCGGCGCCGCGCTCCCAGCGCCAGAGCTCACGCTCGCCGCTGGCCGTGCGCACGACGGCGCGCAGAACATCGCCCTGCAGGTCAATCGCGAGGATGGCACCGGCGCCCCTGCCCTCGGGAAGGGACCCGCTGCGCCACAGGCGCCGCAGCCCCTGGGCCTCGGGCTGGTAGCTGCAGAGCTCGGCGCCCTCGACCACGAAGAGCTGCCCGTCCGGGCTGCTCAGGGCCAGGGGTGCCCGGCGGTCGCCCACCGGCAGGGCGCCGAGCGAGACCGGCGGCGCGCCCTCGCGGCAGCGCATGACCCGCAGGAGGCCCGGCCCGCCGGCGCTCAGGGCCAGCCAACCCCCGGGCGCCGGCAGCAGGCGCTCGGCGGGGGCCGAGATCAAGGCCGGGGGCGCGCCGGGCCGCAGCAGGCGCTGGCCCAAGCCGCCGAGCGCCACCACCAGACCGCCGTGCGGCAGGCTCAAGGCGTCGAGCGGGCGCACGGCCTCGGGGCCGCCGAGCGGCAGGGGGATGAGGCGCGGGCCCGACCAGTCGAGCGGCCGACCCGGGGCGCTCGGCAGGGGGCCCAAGGCCGGGAGATCGGCGTCCAAGGCTCGAAAACTGCGGCTGGGCTCGACGGTGGCCTGGCGGAGGCCGGCGAGCAGGGCCCGGGCGTCGGGCTCGGCCTCGGCGGCCGGGAGCAGGGCGCGGATCAGCGGCTCGGCCACCGCCGGGCGCAGGGGCGGCAGGCGCAGGGCGGCCTCGGCGAGGCGCAGGCGGTGCAGGGGGCCGCGGTCGAGGGCGGCGCGCAACGCGGGATCGACGCCGGGCGCGGCGCTCGGGTCGAGGGCCAAGGAGGCCACCACGCACCAAGCGGCCTCGAGATCGGCGTCGGCGCGGATCGGGGCGAGCAGGCCGCGCAGGGTCTCGGCCACCCGCGGCTCGGCCCGCAGCGGCCAGAGGGTCTGGGTGGCCCCCATCACATCATCGGCTTCGAGCTGTGCTTCGGCCCAGCGGGCCCGAAGCAGGGCCGCCACCTGCGGGTGCGCGCCCTCCAAGGCCAGGATCGCCGCGCCCAGCGCGCCCCGGCCGAGGCCGAGCTCCAGGGCCCGCCGCGGCTGGCCCGCCTGCACCCACAGGCGCAGCAGCTCGGGCGTGGGCTGGCCGGTGGCCTCGGCGAAGCGCGCGGCCTCGTCGAGCAGGCCCTTCTCTTCGAGGTAGACCACCGCCCCGCGCCCGTCGCGCAGCAGCTCGGCGAGCACCCAGGCGGCGCGCGCGTGGTCACCCTCGGCGTCGAGGCGCCGGTGGGCGTCGAGGTAGAAGCGGCGGAGCATGCCCACCACCTCGGCGCTGACCGCCGCCGCCGCGCCCCGCTGGCCGTGGGTGAGCGTGCCGAGCTCGCGCTGGCCAAAGCGACCGAAGAACCAGCCTTCGGGCGGGGCGCTGCCGTCACCGCCCAAGGGGATGGCGTGGCGCAGGGCCTCGAGCAGCTCCGAGGTGCTGAGCGCCCGATCGAAGCGCTCGACCAGGCCCCGCAGGTACTCGGATTGGGCGGACGCCAACCACCGCATCGCCCGCCACAGGGGCAGGCGCGCCGAGAGGCTGGCCCAGAGGCGCGACCAGGCCGACGGGCCCGCGGGCGGCCGCGGTGGCGGCGCGGGCGGGGCCCCCCTGCTGAGCGCCCCCTTCAAGGCCCGAACAGCCCGGCCGACGGTGGACTGGAGCAGCCACCCCACCGCGCCCACCGCCGCGCCGAGGGCCGCGCCGAGGCCAGCCCCGAGCGCCCGCAGCCACCGCGCGCCCCGGGTCGCGCCCAAGGCCGGCCCCGGGGCGGGCGCCGTCGGCGCGGGCTCGGGCCCGCGGATCGCCTTCAGAATGGCCTGCAGTACGCCACCCCCGACCTGGGAGAGCCAGTCGCCGAGGCGGCTGCGGGCCGCCGCCGCGCCCACCGGCGGCGCCGCCGCCTGGGCCACCGCCGCCGCCCCCTCGGCGCTCCACAGGCCGAGCTCGCGCTGAAGGCCGCCCATCGCCGCCGGGGGCGCCGCTTCGGGCACCGGCGGGGGCGCGCCCAAGGGCCGGGCGCTGCGGCGCGCAAGGGCCCCGGTGTCGATGAGGGCGCCGGGGGCCAGGGCCGCGGCCGGCCGGGGCAGGCAGCGCCGCGCGCCGCCGAGCGCCAGCTCCAGCTCACCGGGGCCGGGGCTGCCGGCGGGCCAGAGGGTCGAGGCGCCCACCCCAGCCGGCAGCAGCCGGTCGAGCGCGCCCTGGGGCCCCAAGCGACGGGGCACGGAAAACTCGAGCAGCAGGCCGATCGGGCCGCCCCCGGGCTCGGTCAAGGCGCAGAGCCGGTCGCCGGGGGCCCAGGCGGCGAGCAGCTGGCCCAGCGCCTGCTGCTCCTCCAAAATAGCGTCGGGCGAGCCATCTTGAGGGCCACGCCTCTGGATGCCGCCGGCCGGCAGGTAGACGAGGCCCATGCAGCGCAGGCTGCCGCGCGCGCGGAGGGGCGGGCCGCTCATTGGGGCCGCGCCGTGGCGATGGCCGAGGCGCTCGGCAGGTGCCAGACCACCAGCACCCCGGCGGCGTCCAGCCAGGCCACCGCGTCGCCCCGCGGCGAGGCGGCCGCCCAGGCGACGGGGTGGGCCGACACCGGCAAGGTGCGGGGCGCGCCCCAGCCCCGGAGCTCCAAGGCCCCGCCGGTGCTGACCAGCAAGCAGGGGGCTTCGTTCTGCGGCACCAGCACGCCAAAGAGCTCGATGTCGGCCGGCACCGCGGGGCCTCCGTGAAACTGCCAGTCGAGGCTGCCGCCCCGCGACGAGCGCAGCAGGTGGTGGCGCGGCCGCCGGCCAGCGCAGCTCACCCACAAGCGCAGCGCGCGCTCCAGGCCTTGACCGCCGCCGGCCACGGTCATCGACCCGATCTCCGGCCCGAGCAGCTCGGCTTGGCGCTCCCGCTGCCGCAGGCTGTAGGCCGCCCGGCCTTCGCCCACCGCCACCGGCAGGCCGCCGCTGCCCGGGATCAGCGGGGCCAGCTCGCCCGCCTCGTTGATCAGCAGGGCTTTTTGCGCGCCGTCGGGCAGGCGCAGGTGCGCCGGCAGGCCCGCCCGCACCATCGGGCCCTCGGCGGCGCAGCGCAGGGGGGCGCCCGGCTGGGGCAGCAGCGCCACACCCGCCGCGCCGTCCAGGCCGGTGAGCAGGCCCGGGCGCGGACCCTGCCCGGCCGCGGCCTCGGGCAGCACGAGCGTGAGGGGCGGCACGGGGCGGGCGGCGCGCACCTCGGCCCAACGCTGACCCACCCCGGCCCACAGCTCGCCTTGGGCGTCGAGGCTGAGGGTGGCCAAGCGCTGCCCCACCCAGCCGAGCCCGAGCACCTGGCCGTGGACCTCGCGCAGGTGCGGGCGCCGGCTGGCCTCGGCGTCGGCCTCGACCGGCAGGGCCACCGCCCGACCGTAGGCGGTCTCGCCGAGCAGGCGCGCGCCCGAGGGCGAGAAGAAGAAGCCCGGCCGCAGCGACATGCCCCAGGTGCGGGCGGCGATCGCCTTGGGGCTCGCGCTGCGCGGCGGAGACACCGGCCGAAGGGTGGCCGTGCCGCCGAAGCCCGCCGCCCAGACCATGCCCGGCCGATCGTCGAGACCGATGTGCAGCACGTCGCCTTCGGCCAGAAAGCTCAGGTGCAGCCCGCCCGGCGGCGCGCCCAAGGGCCGACCCGGCGGGCCCAGGGTCACGAGGCGCTCCTCGGGCTCGAGCGCGGCCGAGGCCCGCTGCCAGTCGTCCACCTCGGCGGGCTGCGCGCGGCGGGCGGCCCGTAGGCGATCCAGCCAGCCCTCGCCGAGGCCCTCCATCAGGCCCCCGCCGTCGGCCGACAGCCCACCCCAGCGCAGGGGCAGGCCCTCGGAGGCCGCCCAGGCCGCCAAGGCCAATAGGGCCGCAGCCTGACCTTGGCGCGGCAGGCCGAGCTGGTTCGGGCCGCCGTCGAGCAGGGCCCGCAGGGCGGTCGGCGGGCGGGGCGCCTCGGTGTGCAGGGCCAGAAACATCAGCTCGGCGTCGGCCGCCCGCTGCAAAAAGGCCTCAGGGACGACGTCGAGCAGGGCCCACTCGCTGTGCATCAGCCGGTCGAAGGGCCCGCGGCGGTCGATGCCAGCCAGGCCATCCGGCGCGCCCGGCCCCCGGCGCGGCGCGGGCCCCTGCAGGCGCAGGCGGGCGAGGAGGGCCCAGGCCAGCGGGCCGAGCTCCTCTGCCACCGCCTCGGGCTGGGCGGCGAGCAGCGACCGCAGGGCCACCTCGGGCCGGGGCAGCGCCGGCTTCGGGCGGGTCGGGCTCATGCCGCGGGCCCCGCGACCGAGGGGACGAGCAAGCCCGGAAAGGCTCCGAGCAGGTCATCTTCGCTGATCAGGTAGGGCGGCCCGAGGCCCAAGACCAGGCCCGACCCCGGCAGCACCGCCAAGGGCGCCTCGCCGGCCGGCCCCGCGCTGAGCAGGGCCCCCGCCAGCAGCCCCATCGGAACACTCGGCGCGCGCGCCGTGGGCACCAGCAGGGCCTCGACCCCCGCCTCGACCCCCAAGAACACGGCCCCGTCGCACCAGGGCGGCGGCCCATCGTCCAAGACCCGCAGCACCAGGGCGTCTTCGGCAAGGTCGGCGGCGAAGCGGCGGCCCTCGCGCAGCCCCCGCAGGGCGTCTTCGGCGAGGGCGCGCGCCGCAGGCCCGACCGCCGCCACCGCCGAGGCCCGCAGGGGCGGGTGGCGGGCCGACCAAGTGGGCGCCACGGTCGGCAGCGGGGGGCGGCGCGCGCGGCTGGGCGCCGGCGCCTCGCCAGGCCGGACGATCTTCACGGCTGGGTCGCCGGCTGCAAGGCGCCGAGGGCGGCGGCCCGGGCGGCGCGGAGGGCCTCGGGCAGGTCAGCTTCGGCGAAGGCCACATCGACGTCGCGCAGCCAGCCCCGCAGCCGGGCCCGCCCCGGCTCGCCCCCGAGGGCCCCGGCCAGCAGCGGCGGCAGCTCGGCCACGAGGCGCCCGGCCTGGGCGGCGGGCCCGTCAGCGGCGGCGGCCACGGCGAAGGGCAGCCGGGGATGGGCGGCCTCGGCCAACAAGCGGGGCAGGGCGGCGCGGGCCACGGCCTGCTCGGCCTCGGTGGGCACCACCGACAGCAAGGGCCAAAGGTCGGCCTCGGAGGCGGCCCCGCGCCCGGCCAAGGCGGCGGCGGCGGCGATGAGGCGCTGGGCCCGCACCATGCGCCGGTCGCTGAGCGCCACCCCGGCGGCCCGCAGCGCGCGCAGGGCCTCGGCCAAGGCCGGCCGGGCGGGCCCGAGATCGACCTGCTTGGCCATGGCCGAAACAGCGTCGAGATCGCTGATCTCAGCCAGGGCGACCAAGCGCCCCTCGCCCGCGGCCCCGGCCTCGAGCAGCTCTTCGAGGCGGGCGTCGGGCATGGGGTGCACGAAGGCGCGCAGCAAGAAGCGGTCGGCCAAGGCGGCCAGCGCCGGGTCGTCGGGCAGGTGGTTGCAGGCCGCCACGCAGGCCCGCAGCGGCACCCGCAGCTCGGTGCGCCCGCGGCGGAACCTCCGGTCGTTCAGCACGCCGAGCAGCGTGTTGAGGATGGCCGTCGAGCCCAAGAACAGCTCGTCGAGGAAGGCGAACTCGGCCTCGGGCAGCATGCCGGCCGTCTCGACCACCAGCTCGCCCTCGCGCAGCCGCCGCAGGTCGATGGGGCCGAAAAGCTCGGCGGGCTCGGTGAAGCGGCCGAGCAGGTACTCAAAAGTGCGCGCGCCCAGGGCCTCGCCCACCCGGCGCACGGCGGCGCTTTTGGCGGTGCCCGGCGGCCCCACCACCAGCAGGTGCTCGCCAGCAACAGCGGCCAGCAGCACCAGCTCGACGAGGGCCTCGCGACCCACCAAGCCCGAGGCCGCGGCCCGCACGGCGGCGCTGAGGCGCGAGAGCGCCGGGTCGATCGACATGGGGGCCTCCAGCCAAGCGGAGCGGCCGCTTATCTGGGCGCCCCGCCGGCTGCGCCGTCGGCGGCCCTCCGGCCCGGCTCGGCCCTCCGGCCTCGGCCGCGTGCGCGGCGGCCGCTGCGCGGCCCCGGCCGGCCGGCCTGGCGCGCGCGAAGCGGAGCCCCCCGCTCAAGGAGCTGTCGGATGATCGGCGCCCAGATGGCCGCCCCAAGGCCGGGCTGAGCGGGGCAGCCCGGGAGCGCCTTGACGGGGTCGCGAATCGACGCCGCGGGGGGCGGGCAGCATTATCCTGCGACTTTTCCTGCGAGACCACGACCGAATCTGGGTACTACTTCCACAAGAATGTTGTATTATTTGATACTTGCCGCTGGCGATCCAGGGCCTCATTCCGCAATATATCCTGCGCGGATTCCTCCTCGGTTCCTGGTCCCTGCCTCTACCCGCCCTTCGACCTCCCCGAGCAGAGCTCGACATGCCCCCGCCCGACCTCGACCGCCTCGCCCGCCAGCTCCGGCAGGGGCCCCGCCCGGGGCGGGAGCTCCAGGCCCTGCTGGGCATCAGCGAGCACGCGCTCGGCCGGCTGCTGCGGGGCCACCCCGAGCGCTTTGTGCGGCTGGGCGCTCGCAAAACATCGACCTATGCGCTGGTTCGGACGATCCAAGGGGTCGCGAGCCCCGTGCCGGTCTTCGCTTGGGGGCCGACGGCGGCGGCGCCCGTGGCGCCCCTGCTGCAGCTCGTGCCGATCGAGCCCGGGGGCTTCGCGGTGCTCCCAGCCGGGGGCGGGCCGGCCACGCGCACCGCCGACCTGCCGTGGTTCCTCCAAGACCTGCGCCCTCAGGGATTTTTGGGGCGAAAGGTCCCTCGGGTCCTTGGCGGCGATCGCTTCCCCGCAGACATCCGAGCGTGGGGCGCTGACGACGTGCTGCGCTACCTGTGCATCGCTGGCCGGAGCACAGCTGGGGCCTTGGTCGTCGGTGAGGCCATGTGCATCGCGGCTGCAGCGCATGCTCACCAAGTGCCGCGCGCAACCAGCGAAGGGTCGCTGATCGACATCCTCGCTGAGCAGGTCGCGGCGGGCGTCGATGATCCGCCGCCGGGGAGCTCCGCGGCTGGGGAGCAGCCCAAGGCCCTGGCGGCGCTCGTTGACGAAAATGGCGTACACGAGCTGATCGTGAAGTACTCGCCGCCCGTGCTCGACCCCATTGGCCGGCGGGTGGCCGACTTGCTCGTCGCCGAGCACCTCGCCAGCGAGGTCATCCACGACCACTGGCCGGGCTGGGCGGCGCGCTCGACGGTGCAGCTCGCGCAGGGGCGGGCCTGGCTGCTGTCGCGCCGCTTCGACCGCAGCCCCGCGGGCGGGCGCCGCGGCTGCGTGTCCTTGGCCGCGGTCGACGCGGAGCTCTGCGATCACCCGCCGGGCGCGCCGGCGCGCTGGTCGAGCACCGCGCGGGCGCTCGGCGCGGCGGGGCGGCTCGACGACGCGGCGGTCGCGCGCGTGTGCCGGCTCGAGGCCTTCGGGCACGGCATCGGCAACACCGACATGCACCTCGGCAACCTCTGCCTGGGCCTCTCTGGCGTTGAGATGGACGGCGTGATGCCCATCTACGACATGCTGCCGATGGCGTGGATGCCCCAGAACGAGCTGCGGCCCATCGGGCGCCTGCGGCCCGCGCCCGACGACCTCGCGGCCGAGGTGGCGGCGGTGGCGCCGGCGGTGGCCGACTTCTGGGCGCGGCTCGAGGCGGACCCGAGGGCCTCGCCGGGCTTTCGCGCGGCGCTGGCGGAGCGGGCGCGTTGAACATCGTGGTGGAGGGCTTGTTCGCATGGCGCGCGCCAGGCCGACCGGCGCGCGGCCGCAGGCCGGTCGCGGCCGCGACCGAGCGCGGAGCGCGAGCGCGGAGGGGGGCCGCCGCCGGCCGGAGGGCGGCGGGGCGCCCGGTGGTGGATCGGTCCCGGTTCAGACGGAGGGCGCCGCCCAACCCTGCGTCAGGGCCGCCGCCCGCAGCACCGCCGCGACCGGGGCGCCGGCCTGGCCCGTGAGCGCGCCAAGGTGGGGCGAGGCGCTGGCGAGCAGGCCCCGCTCGGCCGCCATGTCGAAGGCGGCGAGCAGCTCGGCGAGGGGCCGCGGCAGACCGGCCTGCTGCACGAGGCCCTCGACGAGCGCCTCGGCCGGCACCGCCACGTGCTGGACCGGCCGACCGCTGAGCTGGGCGATGAGGGCCGCGAGCGAAGCGTCGGAGATGGCCTCCGGGCCGGTGATGTCGAGCACGCGGGCGCCGGAGAAGCCGTCCACCAAGGCCGCCGCCGCCGCCCGGGCGCAGTCCTCGCGGGAGACCCACGCGACCCGGCCGGCCCCGCGCGCGGTCACGAGCTGGCCCGAGGCGGCGGCGCCGGCGGCGGCGCCCACCAAAAGTTCGGCATAGAGGCTGTTTCGGAGAATGGTGTGGCTGGGGAAGGCCGCGCGGATGGCCGCCTCCGTGACGAGGTGATCGGGCCCCACCGGCATCTCCGGCGCCGCCACCGAGACCACCGAGGTGTAGACGAGGTGCGCGAGGCCCGCCTCGGCGGCGGCCAGCACGGCGGCGCGCTGGGCCTCGGCGCGGGCGCCCACGGCGTCGGTGCTGATGAAGATGGCCCGCTCGACGCCATGGACAGCGTCGGCGACGCTCCGAGGGTCGTCGAAGTCGATGCGCCGCAGCGCCGCCCCGCGGGCGCCCAGCGCGGCGAGGCGCTCGGGGTGGCGGCTGGCGGCGATGACCGCGTGGCCTTGATCGCGCAGCAGCTCGACGACGCGGCGGCCGAGCTGACCGCCGGCCCCCGACACGAGGACCGGGGCAGCGGCGACTGAGGCGTGGGGATCGGCGTGGGGATCGGCGTGGGGATGCGGGGACATGGAGGCTCCGGGGGACCGAGGCGGGATCGCCGCTCCCTCTGTAGCGCCGCCCATCTCAGGTACAATGAAGCACGAGCGGCCGACACTGTTCTATGGATGGAACAATGAACCTGGATGACCTCCGCCTGTTCGCCGCGGTGGCCGAGCTCTGCAGCTTCTCGGCCGCGGCCGAGCGCACCGGGGTGCCGCGCTCCACGCTCACCCGCGTGGTGCAGCGCCTCGAGGTCGACGCCGGGGCGCCTCTTTTGCACCGGAGCACCCGCCGGGTGAGCCCCACCGCCGCCGGCGCCGCCCTGCTCGCCGAGGTGCAGGCGCCCCTGGCCGCGCTGCGCGAAGCGGCCGTGTCCATGCGGGAGCGCTCGGGCGAGCCGGCGGGCCTGCTGCGCTTCACCACCACCACCGACATCGCCACGACGCTGCTGGCGCCGGTGCTCACGGCGCTCACGGCGCGCCACCCGCGGCTGCGGGTCGAGGCGCTCCTCACCCTGCGGCCCGTCGACTTGATCGGCGAGCAGGTCGATGTGGCGCTGCGGGTCTACACCGCGCCGCCCACCGACGCCGCGCTCGTGGGCCGCCGCCTGCGGGACCTCAACTTCGGCTGGTATGCCGCGCCCGACTACCTCCGCCGCCGCAGGGCGCCGGCCTCGATCGAGGAGCTCGCCGAGCACACCCTCGTATCAACGCCCGCTTTAGACCGCGGGGCGCGCCTCGTCGTCGACGATCCGGGCTTCGTGGGCGCGCTGGTGCGGGCGGGCGCCGGGGTCGGCCTGCTCCCCTGCGAGGCCTGCGCGGCCGAGGAGCGGAGCGGCGCGCTGGTGCGGTTGATGCCCGAGCGCTCGGTGCTGCGGGGCCAGCTCTGGCTGGTGTACCCAACGGGCGGCCTGTCCCCCAAGGTGGCGGCTTTTCGGGAGCTGGTGGTGGAGCAGCTCTGCGCCGACTGAGCCGGCGCACCGCGGCCCGAGCCCTGGGATAGCTGGGGCGGCCCCTCGCCCGCCGGAGCCGCCCGTGATCCTTCAGATCGTCGCAGTCATCGCTGGCGTCGCCATGCTCGTCTTCGGCGGCGACCTGCTGGTGCGCGGCGCGGTCGGCATCGCCGCCCGGCTGCGCATGCCGCCCTCGCTGATCGGCCTGACCATCGTGGCCATGGGCACCTCGATGCCCGAGCTGGTGGTGAGCCTCGGGGCCGCGGTCCAGGGTCAGCCGGACCTCAGCATCGGAAACGTCGTCGGCTCCAACATCTACAACGTGGGCCTCATCCTCGGCCTCACCGCGCTCATCCGCCGGCTGACCTGCGACCTCGCCGAGGTGCGGCACGACGGCGCGTGGATGATCGGCGCCTCGGCGCTGTTCACCGGCCTCGCCTGGGACGGTCAGCTCGGCCGCCTCGATGGGCTGCTGATGCTCGGGGCGATGGCGGCCTTCCTCGGGTCGGCCATCCGGCGCAGCTACCGCGCCAAAACGGCCGCGGCCGAGCCCGCGCCCGACGCCCCGGCCTTGATGGGCTGGCCCTCCGCGGTGGGCTTCGTGATCGGCGGCCTGCTGCTGCTGATGGGCGGCGCGCAGGCGCTGATCTTCGGGGCGACGGCCCTGGCCACGGCCCTCGGCGTGCCCGAGATGATCATCGGGCTCACGGTGGTCGCCATCGGCACCTCGCTGCCGGAGCTGTTCGCCAGCGTGATGGCGGCGGTGCGCGGCGAGTCCGGCATCGCCATCAGCAACATCGTCGGCAGCAACGTCTTCAACATCTTGTTCATCCTGGGCACCACCAGCGCCATCAGCCCGATCCGAGTCAACCCGCAGGTCATGGGCAGCGATGTCTGGTGGATGCTCGGCTTCGCGGTCCTGCTGGTGCTCTGGGCCGGGCGCGCCCTGCCGCTCGGCCGGCCCTTCGCCGCGGTGATGTTGGCCTTGGCGGCGGCTTACACGGCGACCTTGGTCTGAGGCGCCGCTTGAGGGGCCCGGGCCCCCCCCTCGCCGGCCGCGGGCGCCGGTCTCGGCCCCTTGTGCGAGGATGAACGCGCGGTGACGCTGCGCCGCACCGCCGGTGTTGAGCCGGCGCGAATGCACCCCCGCCGGGAGCGCCGATGCCCCCCTTGGTCCAGCTCCAGCCCCTCGGGGAGCCGCGGTCGCGGCTCGGCGCCGCGCTCGTCGAGGCGGTCCTGATCGTCGTGATTGGCCTGCTCGGCGTGCTCCTCGGCGCGCCCGCGGCCCACGCACAGCCGCCCGGGCCCGAGACCTTCTGCGGGGTCTACCCAGACGCCCCGGCCTGCGCGGGCGGGGCGCCCCCCTGTGAGACCTGCCACGAGACCCCGCCGGCCCTCAACCGCTACGGCGAGCAGGTCGGTGAGGCGCTCCTGCCCGGCATGGCCCGCCCCCTGTCGGCCGCGGACTTCACCACCGGCCTGCCCCTCGCGCTCGCGGCGGTCGAGGGCCTCGACGCCGATGACGACGGCTGGGCCAACCTCGAAGAGCTGCTCGCCGGCAGCAGCCCCGCGGACGCCGGCGACCAGCCCGCCGACGAGGCCTGCGTGGACGAGGACGAGGACGGCTGGGACCTCTGCGGCTACGACCTCGACTATGCCTACAAGAAGGTCATGCTCGACTTCTGCGGCCGCTCGCCGAGCTGGGTGGAGCGGGCCGAGTTCAACCTGCGCGGAGGCGCCCGCCCCGCCGCGCTGCACCGGGCCCTGGACGCCTGCCTGGACAGCGAGCACTGGCTGGGCATCGAGGGGCGGGTGTGGAACCTCGCCAACAGCAAGATCGGGCCCCAGCTCGCGGTCAAGTCCGGCAACCCCGTGGGGCCCATCCCGCTCGCCGACTATGACGACGACTACGCTTATTTCGTGTGGACCCAGACCGACGGCCGAGACGCCCGCCTCGTGCTCACCGGCCAGACCTTCGCCCGGGCGCGGGTGGTGGACGGCCACACGGTCTACGAGGAGTGGGACCGAGCGCCGCGCGAAGATCTGGAGCTGCGCGGCGGGGACCGCTACCAGGCGGTGGAGAAGGAGCGCCGGGCCGGGCTGCTCACCCACCGGTGGTTCATCATGTCCAACACGATGTTCACGTCGATCCCGCGGACGACGGCCGCCCAGGCCTACCGGGCCTTCCTCGGCTACGACATCGCCAAGCTCGAGGGCCTGTGGCCAGTGGCCGGCGAGCCCGCCGACTTCGACAGCAAGGGCGTCGCGGCCGAGGCCTGCGCGGGCTGCCACGCCACCCTCGACCCGCTGACCTACCCCTTCACCCGCTACGAGGGCATCGGCGGGGGCGGCGCCTTCTCCACGCCCTACAGCTACGCGCCCAACCGCCTCAACGCCTTCGCGGACGAGGACGGCGAGCGGGTCAAGGAGGCGCCCGAGGCCGGGGTGCTGTTTGGGCAGCC
Organism: Deltaproteobacteria bacterium; assembly: GCA_947462115.1. Lineage (GTDB taxonomy): Bacteria > Myxococcota_A > UBA796 > UBA796 > UBA2385 > JAEUKK01. The sequence continues at coordinate 13,522 of CANHON010000002.1, forward strand.
GGTCGCCGACCTGCTGGAGTGGGCGCAGGTGGCGGCCAACAGCGAGGCCTTCCGCCGCGCGACGGTGCGCGACTACTGGCGCCTGCTGCTCGGAGAGGCCCCCCGGCCGAGCGAAGAGGCGGAGTTTAGCGCGCTGGTCAACGACTTCGGCGGGGTCCACGGCTACAGCGTCGAGCGCATGCTCCACGACCTCATCGACACGGAGGCCTACGGTGCGCCCTGAACCCCTGCGTCCCTCCCGGCCCGCGCCCCTCGGCCCCCGCGCGCCCCGCCTCCGCCGCGCCGCGTGGGCGGGCCTCTGCCTGCTCGCCGCGGGCTGCGCGGCGGGTCCGCGCACCACCAGCCGGATCAACCGGGTGCAGGCTCGCTCTGGCGAGGTGTGGGCCCGCGACCTCGGCAACGCCTTGGGCCTGCAGCCCTGGGAGCTCTGCGCCGAGCTCGGCACCCGGGACTGCGTGGAGGAGGCCCACCGCGTCACCCTGGGCGGCGTGGAGCCCGCCGAGCTCGGCATCGACGCGCCCCTGCCCGAGCCGAGCGTCAGCGCGCCGATGGCGGCCGACCGCGTGGCCATCTCGGCCTGCGGCGAGCGCTTCGCCCGCGACAAGGCCGGCCCTGCGCTGCTGTTCGGGCCGGTGCTAGAGCGCGACAGCCGCCGCCGCCGCGCGGAGGTCAGCGAGGCGCTGGTGCTACGGGTGCTCGGCAGACCGGCCCAGCCGGCCGAGCTCGACGCGCTCGAGGCCCTGTACGACGACATCAAGGACAAGGTCGACGACCCGGTGCGCTCCTGGGCGGTCGGCGCTTGTGTGGTGGTCACGACCTCGACCGAGGCGCTGTTCTACTGAGCCGCCGCCGCAGCGCTGTCCCCCTCTCGCCCTCGCCTTCACCGTCTTCTTCACGCCCACGCCTTCACCGTCTTCTTCAAGATGGTCCGGAGCCCGCCGATGCGAAGCCGCCGCGCCCTGCTCCAGCAGCTCTCCGCCTTCGCTGGCGTGGGCCTGGCTTCGAGCCTGCTCAACCCCAAGGCCCTCGCCAAGGGCGCCCAAGACCCGCGCTTCCTCATCGTGCTCTGCGCCACCGGCGGCGGGTCGATCATCGACGGGCCGCTGGCGGTCAAGCGCAGCGAGTCCGCCACGCCAGACGTGCTGAACACCTTCCCTGACGATGTTGTCAAGGAGTGGCAAGGCAGCCCCTTCCGGGCGGCAGACCTGTCGATGGACAGCATCGGGGCCATCCCGGCGCCCTTCTCGACGCGGCCCTCGGCGGTGCTGGAGCGCCACCGGGCCGAGCTGATGGTGGCCACCCTGACCGGGACCAGCGTCAACCACCAGATCGCCGAGCGCCGGTCGATCACCGGCAACGAGGCCTTCCGGGGCCGCACCCTCCAGGAGCTCGTGGCTTGGCAGTATGGCGCCGAGGTGCCCATCCCCAACGTGCACCTGCTCACCGGCACCGGCTTCAACGACAGCGGCACCGACGCCACGGTGCCGGCCTGGGCCCGCCGGCAAGTGGTGGCGGACCCGGCCATCTGGCCGCTGTCGCTGCACGGCACGAAGGGGCTGGAGCGCGGGCTCCCGGCCGATGTGCTCCACAGCGTTCGGAAGATCCGCGAGCAGCAGTTTGAGCCGGCCACCCGCTTCGCCCAGATCTATGGAGAGTCGCCGCGGCTGGCCGAGTGGGCGCGGCTGCGCGGGGCGCCCCAGGACCGCATCGAGGCCATGGGCCTCATCGAGAAGCTGATGGTGTCGGAGGAGAGCCCGGAGCTCCCCCTCTCCAAGTTCGGCCTCCGAAGCAGCGGTTCGGCCGCCGCCGCCCGTGCCGCCTTCCCCAACACCGCCACCGACCGCCTGCACGCCCAGGCCGCCCTGGCCTTCTTGCTGCTCAAGCACGGCGTCTCGGTCTCGGTCACCCTGGGCCCCGACTTCGGCTTCAGCTACGCGCCGGGGGTCAGCGAGGGCGCCGGCTTGCCGCCCGACAGCGTGCTCAACCCGCCGCTCGGCTTTGACTTCTCGCACCAAGCCCACCGCGCCGGCCAGGCGGTGGTCTGGTCGCGCATCTACGCCGTGGTGGACGGCCTCATCGGCTTGCTCAAGGCCGAGCCCTTCGCCGGCGGCGGCAGCATGTGGGACCGCACCCTCATCTACGTGGCCACCGAGTTCGGCCGGACCAAAACCCGCCCCGCGGGGGCCGAGGACTGGGGCACCGGCCACGACCTCAACAACGGCGTGGCGGTCTTCTCCCCCTTGGTGCCCGGCGACACGCTGCGCGGCGGCGTCGATCCCGACACCTGCCTCACCTACGGCTTCGACCCCGAGACCGGGGACCCGGACCCGAGCCGCAGCACGGCCGAGGCCGAGGTGTTCAGCGGCCTGCTCGGGGCGCTCGGCGTCGATCGCGAGGACAGCGGCCTGCCCGACGTCCCCGCCCTGCGGAGGGCCTGAGCCATGCGCAAAGCCCCCGACGCGCGCCCCGCCCTGCGCCTCCCCCTCGCCTGCGCCGCCGCGCTCGGCCTCGTGGCCTGCGGCGCGCCCATCGACCGCGACCAAGACGGCGTGCCGGCCGATGAAGACTGCGATGACCGCGACCCCTGGATCTACCCTGGCGCGCCCGACACCCCCGGCGACGGCCTCGACGCCGACTGTGACGGCGAGGACGCCGCTTTCACCTTCTTGGGCGACTGGACGCTGCGCCTGCTCTCGGCCGGCTACTCCGGCGTCCAGGTGCTGCAGGCCGAGACCGCGAGCGGATCGCTCTCCCTGGGCGAGGACCTCAGCGCCGTCGCGGACTTCGGCGTGACCCTGAGCGCCGCCGTGACCGGCGATCCGCTGCCGGTGCGCTTTCTGATGGAGGGGGAGCTGAGCGCGCTGCCTGGGCCCGCGCGCTTCCACCTCACCGCCGAGGGCGACAATTACGGCGAGCTCATGCACATCGACTGGGACTGCGCGGTCGAAGGCGAGGGCGACGGCGAGGGCGACGGCGAGGGCGAGGGCGAGGCCATGCGCTGCGCCGGGGAGTTCAAGGGCTTCGACAGCAGCCTGGACGCGGCGGCGGAGCTGGTCGCGGCGGACTAAGACCGAGGCGGTTGAAAACGCAGCAGATAGTGCGCGGGGCTCAGCGCTTCGACCTCGACCTTGCGGCTGCCCGGCGGCAGGCTGCCGAGCGGGGGCGCTTGGGGCTGGCTGCGGGCCCGACCCAGGGCGGCGGCGGTGAGCCGAGCGAGCGGCGAGACCGAGCGCTCGGGCGTGACGTGCTTGTCGACCAGCACCACGGCGCCATCTTCGCGGCAGACGCGTCCGAGCTCGCGCAGGGCCACCGCCGGCTCGCGCAGGCAATCGACGGCGCCCACCATCAGCACGCGGTCGAAAACACCGTCAGCGAAAGGCAAGTGGTGGGCGTCGGCCAGCAGGAGCGACACCCGCTCCGGCCAGCCTCGGTTGCGGGCCACCCGGGCCTCGGCGGCGCGCAGGGCGCTGATCGACAAGGAGCAGCCCCACCACTGCACATCGGCCCCCGGCGCTTGATCGAAGCCCGGCTCGATGTGGCTGCCGGTGCCGACGTTGAGCTCGAGCACCCGCACCGGCCGCTCGACCCGCGAGAGCGGCCCGAGGCGCAGCCCTTTGGCCACCTTGTCGCGCAGGCCCGCCACCCGGCCGGCCCCAAGCAGCAGGCTGCTGACCGCCGCGATGGGGTCGAGCAGGGCGGGCACGGTGTCTTGCATCGCCGCCGCCGCCGCGTCGCTGCCGACATGCCAGGCGAGGCGGGTGAGGTTGGGGACGCCGCGCTCCACCGCCCAGGCCTCGCCCGTCTGATCGCAGACCAGCACGCCATCTTGGAGCTGGCCCTCGAGGTTGGTGCCGTGAAAACGGAGGGGGGCGCGGGCGTCAGGGCAGCGGAGCAAAGGCACATCGTGGACGTTCATCGGCCCTCCGAGCCGGCGCCCTATCCGGCTGCGATCACCGGCGGCACAGATCTCCGCCCGCGTTGTCCGCGAAGCTCAGCCGGGCTGGCTCCACCCCGCTGTTGATGAGCTGCAGCCCGCACTCATCGGCCCGGGTGCTGCGGATGAGGCCGTCTTCGATGAGCAGCGCGTCGGTGTCCCGCACCTCCACAGCGCCCGTGACGCCTGGCCCGCCGGCGAAGGCCACCTCAAAGTGCCGCAGCGCGCTGCCCTCGAGGGTGGCGGCCTGAAAACGGATGCCCGACCAGGCCCCGGGCTCCTCGGCCGACAGGGGCAAGAAGCGCACCGGGCGCTCGCGGGTGCCCTCGGCCACGAGCCCCGCGGCCCCGCCCCGCTCGCCGAGGTACAGGCCTTTTCCGGTCTGGAACAGCAGGGTAGCGCCGGTGCCCAGGGTCAGGACCGCCGGCGCCTCGGCCGTGCCGTCCACCTTCACGCTGGTGAGCAGGGCGTAGGGCAGCCCGAGGTCGAGCCAGCGGGCCGAGCGGATCAGGGCGTCGTCGCCATCGACCTCGATCCACTGGCGCGCGTTGTCCTCCGCCACGAGCTCCAGCGGCAGCAGGTCACCCACCGCCGAGGGCGCGAGGCGCACCGGCACCTCACAGCGCACAACGCTGAGCTGCAGGCTGTCTTCGTCGAGGCGGCCGGCGTCGCGCAGCCAAAGGCCCGGCCCCGCGCAGTCCTCGATCCGCAGGCGCTCCAGGTGAACCTCGGCGCCGTCGATGTCGAGCGCGCCGTCGCCCCCCTGGCCGGCCGCGCGGATGATGACGTCCTGGAGCACCACCCCGCCGACCGAGGCCCCAGGCCGGACCGAGAGCCCCGCCCAGCTCCCCGCGGCGCTGGCGGCTTGCCCGCTGAGGACCACCGGGGAGTCGGCGCTGCCCACCGCCACGAGGCCGGCGGCGCCCCCGCCCGGGCTCACCTGGATGGCCTTGCCGCGGCCGAGCTGCACCTCGACGCCCGGCTCCAGCGTGAGCACAACGGCCTCCAGCGCGCTGCCCTCGAGCTTGAGGTGCTCGGCGGGGGCGTAGGGCACGCCGAGGTCGGGCCAGGTGGCCGAGCGGGACAGGCGATCGCCCACCAAGGCGATGCGGTCGAGGTCATTGCCGTCGTAGCGCGAACCCTCGACCGGGAGGCTGGCCACGGCGTCCAGGGGCAGGCAGGCCGGCTGGCCGCTCTCGCGGAGGACCAGCCCAGCGCTGCCCTCGGCGAAGCCGCCCTCGCCGTTGATCTCCACCGCGCAGCGCTCGGCGCCCACCACCTCCAGACCATCGACCAGCGGGGCGCTGTCGTCGATCCACAGGGCGCCGTGGCTGCGGCCCGCCTGCGCCAGCACCAGGTGGCGGAGCGCGCTGCCGGCGCTGCGGGGCCCGAGCTTGAGGCCGTCCCAGACGCCGCGCCGAGGGTCGCCCTCCGCCGGCCCCATGCGCACCGGCGCCTCGGGCCGCCCGTCGATGAGCAGGCGGGCGGCGGCCTCGTCGTCGCCCACCCGCAAGATCACGCCGGGATCGACCTCGACCACCACCCCCGCCATGATCGTGAGGGTGCCCTGCAGCACGTCCATGTCGCAGGTGATCCGGTGCAGGCTGCCCTCGGGGCCCCAGGTCTCGTCGGCGCGCAGGTCGCCGCAGTGCTCGACCGGCTCGCCGGAGGCCCCGTCCCCTTGGCCGTCGGCCCCGCCGTCGAGGCCGCCGAGGCCGCTGGGCGTGTCGGCCTCGACCTCCGCCGCGGTGTCCTGGGCCGCCAGCAGGCCCTCGCAGCCCGGGAGCACCACCGCGGCGCCGCCCACCGCGCAGAGCAGCGCGGAGCACGACAAACCGCGTAAAGCCCGGGAGGGCACCGGCCGAGGACCGTGGTTAGGGCGCATCAGGGACAACCTCGCGAGCCGGGGGCGGCCCTCAGTGTAGCGTGGCCCTTCTTGCGCTCGGGCGAGAAATCGCCCCACGCGCTGCCCGCGAGGAGATCCCATGTTCAGCGGCGCCCAGCCCCCCCTCCGCGACCATCGCGGCCAAACCCGCGCCATCTTCCTCAGCCTTGGCTTGTTTCTCGGCGCCTGCGGCGCGGGCGAGGCCGACGTGAAGGGGGACAGCGCCGCCGACACTGCCGACGGCCCGGCCGAGCCCGACGGCGACGGCGACGGCAGCCCCACCGCCGTGGACTGCGACGACGCCGACCCCGCGGTCTTCCCCGGCGCGCCCGAGCGCTGCAACGGCGAAGATGACGACTGCGACGCTGAGATCGACGAGGTCGGCTTGGGCATCCTCGACGCCGACCTGGACGGGGTCAGCGCCTGCACCGACTGCGACGACACCGACGGTCGGGTGGCCCCGGGCCAAGCCGAGCGCTGCGACGGGCTCGACAACGACTGCGACGGCATCACCGACCCCGAGTGGGACCTCGACGGCGACGGCGTCGCGACCTGCGCCGGCGACTGCGACGAAGGCGACCCCACCGTCTTCCTCGGCGCGCCGGAGCTGTGCGACGGCCTCGACAACGACTGCGACAGCCTGCGCGACGAGGGCTTTGACCTCGACGGCGACGGCTTCCCCTCCTGCCGCGGCGACTGCGACGACGCGGACCCCGGCCGCAACCCCTGGGCCTATGAGGCCTGCGACGGCGTCGACAATGACTGCGACGGCGTTGTCGACCAGACCATCGACGAGGACGGCGACGGCTGGGCCCGCTGCGGGGACGACTGCGACGACCTCAACCCCGAGGTCAACCCCGGCGAGCTGGAGCGGTGCGACGGCGAAGACAACGACTGCGACGGCGCTCCCGACCCGGATGAGGCCGATGCAGACGGGGACGGCGTGCGCATCTGCGGCGGCGACTGCGACGACGCCGACGCCGGCGTGGCGCCGGGGCGCCCCGAGGCCTGCGACGGCAAAGACACCGACTGCGACCCCGCCACCCTGGAGTCGGTGGACGGCGACGGAGACGGGTCCTCGGCCTGCGCGGGCGACTGCGACGACCGAGAGCCGCGCGCCGCCCCCGACCTCGACGAGACCTGCGACACCCTCGACAACAATTGCGACGGGGACTTCAATGAGGGGGTGGACTGCGGCGGCTGCAGCACCGTGGTGGTCGATGGCGCGGCCCTGCTCCTCTGCGGCGACCCCCTGGACTGGCCGACCGCCGAGCTCGCCTGCGTGGGCTTCGGCCTGCACCTGCTGACCCTCGCGGACCAGGCCCAGTCCGACGCCGTGGTGCCGGTGGCGGCGGCGACGCTGGGCGACACCTTCTGGATCGGCGCCAACGACCGGGAAGAGGAGGGCAGCTTTGTGTGGTCGAGCGGCGCCCCGATGGACTGGACCCGCTGGGCCGCCGGCGAGCCCAACGACTACGACGGCGAGGACTGCGCCCAGATGTACGCCAGCTCCGGCGAGTGGAACGACCTGCCCTGCCGCGAGGGCCTGCCCTACGTCTGCGGCGGCTGATCGGCGGCGCCCGCCCGCGCCGTGGCCATGCCCCGTCGAGGATGGCCTACCTCACGCCAATGCCGAGGCCGGTGGCTTCAGGGGCTCGGCTCGCCATCGGGGAAGAGCTCCGCGCGCAGGACCGCCGGGCGGTCGCGCATGAAATTGCCCGCGTAGTTGAGCGTGGCCCGCCAATCGGCCGGGCTGGCGGCGAAGGGCGCCCGGGCGATGAGGTCGCCGATGAGGTCGTTGCACCGCGCCCGCTCGTCGGCGTAGGGGTACTCGGACATGACCTGCGCCATCTCCCACAGGGCGAGGTCGTAGCGGGCCCGGAGGCTCGGCACGGCCAGCATCCACCGGGCCAAAGCGCCGTTGGGCGCGTAGGAGTCGCCCCACCAGTCGAGGGTCTGGTCGGTGCCCCAGACCAGCAAGGTGAGCTGGTCGGCGCTGGGGTCGTGGTAGACCCGGTAGTTGTTCGGGTAGTAGAAGTAGCCGTCCCAGTGGCCGATCACGACCTCCGACGCCATGGCCTTCATCCAGGCATCGACGTCCACGATGGCCTCCAGCTGCGGCACCAGGGCCTCGCTGGGCGCCTGGTCGAGCAGGGCGGCGAGCCGGGCGAGCTCCGCGCGGTCGGTGCTGTCGGAGGCCCCCTCCTCGTCCTGGTCGAGCCCGGGGTAGCTGTCGGACGTGAGGTCTTGCCCGTACTCGCCCTCGTAGAGGTTGCCGCTGGGGTCGTCGAACCAGCGCTGCAAGAACTGGTCGTCCGGCGACTCGATGAGCAGGTAGATGCCCTTGTATTCGCCGTTGATGCGGACCTGGGCCCAGGCCGTGCGCGGCGCCGGCACCCCGGCCCTCCGCATCATCCCGTACACGATGGTCTCGTGCAGGTAGCTGGCGTCCTGGACCATGTTGTTGAGCGTGATGGTCTCCATGCCGGCGAAGCGCTGCCCCTCCACGTAGCGGTCGATGTTCAGCCGCAAGGCCGGCTTATCGGAGAGCTCGCGGGCGCTGCCCCACTGGCCCTTGATGCGGACGCTCACGCGGGGGTGGCCGCGGCCGTCGATGTCGAGGCCCGCCGGCACATCGACGGTGGGCTCGGCGGTCAGCCCCTCGACGCTGGCGGGCGGCAAGCTGACATTGACCTGCAGCACACGATCCTGAGGGAACAGCCAGTCGGTTGGATCGAGGCTGATGCCGGGATCGTGGGGGTTGGGCGCGCCGGGCGTCGCCTGGATGGTCCCGCTGATGTACGGCCCGCCGTCGGGGAAGCGCCCCCAGGACACGTCGGCGCGCAGGGCATCGGGCTCCATGCGATCGGCGAGCACGAGGCCGCCCGCGGTGGGGGCCAGCAGCTGGAGCACCTCGCCGTCGCGGCTCAGGCCCATCGGCAGGGCGCCACCGGCGCCGTCGGCGTCCAAGTACAGCAGCAGCAGCCCGCCGCCCTCGATCTGAAGGCCGTCAGGCAGGGTGACCTCGCCGCCTCCGTCCCGCAGCACCCAGCCGTCCAAGGCGACCGGGTCCTCGCCCTGGTTGTAGAGCTCGACCCAGTCCGGGTGGCCGCCGGCCTCGTCGCGCAGGGTGCTCTCGTTCGAGGCCATCAGCTCGTTGATCACCACCGGGGGCGCCGCCTCGGGCTCGGGCGCCGCGCTGTCCTGCGCGCCGCTGTCCCCGCCGATGGGCCGCTCGTCTTCGACCTTTAGCGGGCCGTCTTGGGAGACGGTGGGCGCGCAAGCCGCGAGCAACAGCAGCCAAAATGACGATCGCATGGGTCTTCTCGCGAGCGGTGGGTAGAAGCGGTTGGACGGCGAGCAGCGGGGGCGCGCCGACCGCGACGGGGGATCGGCGCGAAGCGGGACAGCCTGTGCCCAAACTTACCGCAGCCACAGCGCCGTGGGGCGATCCCGTGGCGGACCTTCAGCGGCAGACGCAGCAGCCCGTCGCGCGGCTAGGGAGGGGCCATGCGCCCACCCGCCTCGCCCGCCGCCGCGCCCGCGGCCCCGCCCGCGCCGACCGACCTGCCGCCCTTCGCGGCCCGGGCCGTGCTGTGGATGCTGGCGAGCTGCGTCTTTTTCGCCTTTATGGCGCTGACGGTGGGCGCCGCCAACGACCGCGCGCCCGAGCTGCACGTAGCCACCGCCAGCCTGTTCCGCGCCGGCACCAACCTGCTCGCCGTGGCCCTCATCGGGCGCTTCGACCGGCGCGCCCTGCTCGGCGACGGCCGCCTCGCCCTGTGGACCCGCGGGATCTGGGGCTCGGCCTCGCTGCTCACCTTCTTCGGCGCGCTCAGCCTGCTCGACATCGGCCAGTCGGCCTTTTTGAACTACACCAGCGCGTTTTGGGTGGCGGCGCTCGGCCCCCTCGTGCTCAAAGAGCGCACCCCGCCGCTGGTCTGGCTGGCAGTGGCGGGCTCGGCCGTGGGCGTGCTGCTGCTGAGCGAGCCGCGGGCCGGCGACGGGCTCGGTCGGGCCTTGGGCCTCGCCTCGGGCCTCTTCGCCGCCTTCGCTTACCTCTCGGTGCGCCGGGCGGCGGCCACCAACGGGCCGGTGGCCATCGTCTTCTACTTCACGATGATCGCCACGGCGGTCTGCGCCGTGTGGACCTTCGCCCTCGACCTGCCCCTGCCCCGCGACGGCGAGGTCATCGCGCTGCTCATGGCCTCGGGCCTCTGCGCCACCGCCGGGCAGCTGTTGATGACCCGCGCCTACCAGCTCGGCCGGGCGGCGCCGGTGGCGGCGGCGGGCGCCTTTGGGCCCCTGCTCACCACCCTGCTCGGCGCCCTCGGCCTCGGGCAGCTGCCCGACCTGCGGCAGGGCCTCGGCATGCTGGTGCTGCTCGTGTCCGCCGTGCTGCTGCCCCTGCTGTCCGAGCGGCGGGCGAGCGCGCCAGAATAGCGCGATTCAGGCCCTTCAGCCCTGCGAGAGCTTGTGGCGCAGGTGCAAGCGGGCCTGCCGGTGCCACCACGCCCACTCGTGCGCGACCTCGGGGCCCCAGAGGTCTTCGGTGTGGGGCACGCCGACCTCGCGCAGCCGGGCCGACATCTTGCGGGTCTCGGCGAGGCAATTGCGCTCGAAGGCGCCGCGCCCGCACACCAGCGTGAGGTGCCCGGCGCGCTTCACCCGCTCGAGCTGCGCCCCGCTCAGGCCCGGCGCGAAGGCCATGGGGTTGGCGTGGTAGATGTCGCTGTTCTCAAAGCCATCGGTGAAGGAGCGGGCGTCGTAGCGGCCGCTGAGGCAGAGCGCCCAGGGGAAGGTCTCGGGCTCCTTGAGGGCGAAGCTCGAGGCGTACATGGCGCCGACGCTGGCGCCGGCCACCCAGATCGGGATGCGCGGGCTGCGGCAGTCGACGCGCACATGGGGCACCAGCACGTCCATCACCCAGCGCTCGTAGGCTTGGTGGGCCTTGACCCGAACGCTCGGGTGGTCGGTGCCGTGCATCCAGGCCTCGGCCACGTTGGTCTCGGGGCAGTAGAGCTTGATGTGCCCGGCCTCCAGCAGGGGCGCGAGGGCCTCCACCATGCCGTTCTGCTGCCACTCGTGGGCGTAGCCGCCAGCGGTGGGGAAGGCGATGACCGGCCGACCATAGTGGCCGTAGCTCCACAGGTGCACCGGCCGGCCGAGCGGGCCGCCGGGCAGCCGCTGGAGGTGGGCGCGGAGCAGATCGGGTCCGGCAGCAGAGGGGGCGGCTTCGGTGTTCATGGTCGCCTCGGGTGAACGCCGGGCAGGATGGGGCCAGCGGGCGGCGGCGTCAAGCACAGGACCCGCGGGCCCGCCCGGAGCGCGCCCGACGCGGGGCATCGATCAGCGGGTGGGTACGCAGATGTCCCCACCGGGGGTGTCCTCGAAGGTCATGGCGGTGGGCGTCAGATCGGCGTCGCGCAGGAAGATCCCGCAGGCGTCTTCGGCGATGTGGCGAATCGTCCCGTTGGAGATGCTGGGGCGCGACTCTTTGACGGAGATGGCCCCGTCGGCGCCGCGCCCGCCGGCGCTCTCGAGCACAAAGTGCGCCAAACGGGTCTCCCCGGCGATGAGGTCGGCGTAGAGCTCGACCCCGCGCCAGGAGCCCGGGGCGGTGCCGGCGTAGGGCACGAGCAGGACCGGGTCGCGGGCGGTGCCGGAGAGCAACAGGCCCGCCGCGCCGCCGGCCTTGGAGACCGCGATGCCCCGGTGCTCGTCGAAGCGCAGCGCGACGCCCGCCTCCAGCTCGATCAGGGCCGGATCGCGGTTGGTGCCCTCGAGCTGGATGTCGGTGCGCACCCGGTAGCCGTCGCCCAGGGCCGGCCAGAGGGCCGAGCGGGTCACGAGGCCAGGCGAGACGAGGTAGATGAGGTTCTCCACGTTATTTTCGAGCAGGACCTCGCCCGGCGGGAGCTCGCCGAGCAGCTCCGGGGGCAGCTCCAGGGGGCGGGCGTTGTCGCGCAGGCGCAGATCGCTGACCGCCTCGCCGAGGCGCGCGGTGCCCTCCAACATCAGGCCGGCCTCTGCGCTGCCGGCGATCTCCAGCCCGGTGAACCGCAGCTCGGCGTCGCGCACCCGCAGGCCCGCCTCGCCATTGCCGCCGCCGAACAGGATGTGGGTGTGGCTGAGGTCGAGATCACCGGCCAGCACGCCTTGCATGACCTCCACCCCGTCCCAGGCGCCGGGAGTCTCGCTGGAGGCCGGCCCGAAGATCACCGGCTCCTCCTCGGTGCCCTCGGTGATCAGGCCCGAGGCCCCGCCGTCCGACGACAGGCGCAGCCCCTTGCCGGCCGAGAACAGCAGCTCCACCCCCGACCGCAGGCGCAGCACCGCCGGCTCGGCCGCGGAGCCAGAGACCGTGACGGTGTCGAGCAGCACATAGGGCACGCCGGGCGCCTGCCACGTGGCCGAGACCTCGAGCTTGGCGCCGTCCACCTCGATGTGGTCGAGGGCGTTCCCGGTGAGATCGGTGCCGTTGAGCGGGAGGCTCGGCACGGCCTCGATCGGCAAGCACACCGGGGCGCCGCCGACCTCGTGCACCTGCAAGCCCCCGCTGCCCTCGGCGAACAGGGCCTCGCCCTGCAGCTCGATGCCGCAGCCGGCGGCCTCGCGCACCGTCAGGCCGTCGATCAGCGGCGAGGCGTCGGTGGCCAGCAGGGCCCCCCGGCGCTCGTTGCCACCCTTCTCCAGAATGACGTTGTGCAGCTCGCTCCCGCGGGCGGACGGGCCGAGCTCCACGCCCGTCCAGCTCCCGAGGGGATCGCCGGGCCGGGCGGTCTTGAAGGTCACGGGCCGCTCGGGCTCGCCCTGAACGAGCAGCCGGGCCGGATCCTCGCCCTTGCCGACCGTCAGGCTGCGCCCCTCGTCGACGTAGACCGTGACGCCCGGCGCGATCGACAGGGTGCCCTGCTTCACATTGATGTTGCAGGTGATCCGGTGGGTGCTGCCCGCCGGTCCCCAGGTCTCGTCGGCCTCGATGGCGCCGCAGTGGGGCTCGGCCTCGGCGAGCTCGGCCGCCGCCGACCCGGGATCGCCGGCGCCCCCTATCAGCGGCTCCACCAGGCTGCAGCCCGCCAATAGGGTTGAAAACAGCGTGGGACAGAGGCGACAGGAGAGGCGAGTCATCAACGATCCCGAGCGACGGAGGGGGCGCGAGGCGGCGGAGGTCCTCAGCGCGGGCATCGGAACGGGCGGCCCCGAAGTGCAGCCGAATTCGCGGCCGGGTCGATCGGGGCCCGCCCCGCAGACGCCCACAAGGTCAGCGGCGCCGGGCCGATACCCGCCGAGAGGGGGCCCGATGACCGCAGAGCGACGCGACCACCACCGCGGGCACCGACCCGCCGCGCCGGCCCTCGCCGCGGCGCTGTGGCTGCTCGCCTTGGCCCGCCCCGCCGTCGCTTTCTCCTACCTGACGACCGAGGACGGCCGGCCCCTGCGCTGGCGGGCCGACAACCCCTGGGTGGCCGCCCCCTACCTGCCCATCGCCGCCAACCCGCTGAACGCCAACGGGATCTACGCCGAGGAGCTGCGCGCCGCCGTCATCAAGGGCCTGGTGCGCTGGCAAGACGCGAGCGGGGGCCAGGTCTTGTGGGACTACTGGGCGGGGGACGACCCCGTGGACTTCCCGGCCGTCATCGCCCACGATGGCGTCTCCACCATCTTTTTCATCTCGGCGAGCCCGGAGCCGCCCTTGTTGTCGATGTCCACCGCCGCCTACACGCAGCTGTGGTTCGACGACGAGACGGCGACCATCACCGAGTTCGACATGGTGCTCAACGACGCTGGCTTCACCTTCGTCCCCACCGCCGCCCAGGCCCAGTACGGGGTCGGCCCGGGCGTCCGCGTCGCCTACCTCGACGACGTGATCACCCACGAGCTGGGCCACGCGCTCGGGGTGGGCCACAGCGGCGTGCTCACGAGCTCGATGTTCACCTGGGCCTGGGCCGAGCAGTCCACCCTCGCCTGCGACGACGTGGCCGCCGTGCACGCCCTCTACAACCCCGAGGCCCCGCCCTCCGGCACCGGCGGCCTGCGGGGCGAGGTGCGCGACCGCGAGGGGCAGCCGGTCTTTGGCGCGGAGGTGCTCGCCATCTCCGCGGACAAGGCGCGGGTCGAGGCCGCGGTGATCACCGACATCAACGGCGCCTACACCTTTGAGGCGCTGCCGCCGGGGCCGGTGGCGCTGATGGTCGCGCCCTTCTTGGCCAGCGCCCTGGCCCTCGGCGACGGCTACCGCAGGGTCGACCCCTTCGTCTGCGACGGCGAAGCCTACGCCCGCGCCGTGGCCCTGCGACCCGACCGGGTGCACGTCGAGCCCGTGGAGATCTTCGTCGGCGAGCAGAGCCTCGCGCCCACCCTCACCGCGGGCTGCAGCCTCGGGGGCGAGGCGGGCATGCCGGTCCGGGGCACCGGCGCCGGATCGACCTTGGAGACGGCCTTCCCGGTGATGCAGGGCGGCGCCGACTCCGAGCTGCTGTTCGAGCGCATGGACCTCGGCGGCGTGGAGCGGGTCTACCGCCTCGATGACTTCGAGGGCGACCTCGACATGAGCGTGCTGTCCTACTCGTTATTTTCGCCGGCCTACGCGCGGCCGGACCTCGTGGACGCCGCCGGGGCCGACGTGGCGGCGGCCGACGTCGACAGCCCCGTCTACGCCTACGCCTGCCCCGACGCGAACATCGGCGTGCAAGACGAGGAGCCGGCGCCCGAGGACCCCAACTGCACCGACTTCGCCCTGTGGGACACCCGCCTGCGCGCCCGGGACCTTCCGCGGGGCACCTACTACCTGCGGCTGCGCGGCTCGCGGCTGGTCGAGGAGGACTCCCCGCGCGGCGAGCTCTACGTCGATGACTCGGCCTTCGCCCTGGTCTTTTTGACGCGGCCCTCCCCCGAAGAGGCCGCGCTGAGCAGCGAGGAGGCCGAGGCCCTGGCCGCCCGAGAGGCCATGTGCACGCTCGACGAACGGCCGGTGGACTACACGAGCCCCGCCGGCCCGCCCCTGCGCCGCTTCACCCCCGAGCCCCTGCCCGAGCCCCTGTGCGGGGGCTGCAAGGACAAGAACCCGTGGTCGCGCGGCCAAGACACCGCCGCCGGGGCCGCTCTGGTGCTTGGCTTCGTCGGCTGGAGGCGGAGGCGCGGGCCCGGCGCCCTTAGAAGCAGCGCGCCTCGACGAGGTTGAGCCAGACCTCGCCGGTGCCCCGGTAGACGTTGAGGAAGCCCTCGCCGCCCGCCGCCGAGCCCAAGAAGCCCGCGGCCCGCTCGACCGAGAACTGCAGCTTGCCCACGCTCATCATCGCGAAGGGGCCGTCGATCTTGAGCTCCTCGTCTTGGAGCTGAACGCGCAGGATGCGGTCGAGCGGCACGGGGCTCGCGAGCATGGCCACGCCGTTGCCGCGCAGCACCGGCATGGAGATGCCCTCGCCGCCCTGGCTGGCCCCCTTCACGCCGAGCACGTGCGCGTCCAGCGTCAGGCTGGCGTCGCAGGCCACGAACATGCCGCGATCGCACATGAGCTGAGCGTCATCGACCTCGACGAGCATGAGGTGGTCGCGCCGGGGCTCGAGGAAGATCTCGCCGCTGCCGCTGTACTTGGGCCGCACCATCGACTCGCCGCTGGCGATGCTGGTGGCCGCCCGCCGCAGCAGCCCGCCCACGCCGCCGCCGCCCGCGCCCACGCCCACGTCGATCTGGATGCGGCCCTTCATGAACTGCAGGGCGCCGGGCTCCAGGTAGACCGCCGAATTGTCGAGGGTGACCCGGGCGTGCTGGATGGGGTGCAGCGGGTGGACCGGCTCGTCGTGCGGGGTGGCGGCGGCCAAGGCGGCGGCCCGCAGGTCCTTGCCCGCCGCGAGGATGCGACTGGCGTCCACCACGTCGTTCCCAAGCACGACGAAGCGCGGGTAGCCGAGCACCTGCCAGTGGGTGCCCTTGCCGCGGGCCTCGTCGATGAGCTTCCAGTGGGGGTATTGCACGCTCGGGCTGACAGGCATGACGGAGGCCTCCGGGGATGGAGCCCTCCCGTAAGCGCCGCCGCCCAGCCCCGGCAAGCGGCCTTAGGCGCGCTCCTCGACCTTGCCGTCGGCGTGGCGGGCGAAGCGCCGGGCCGACCGCGGGTGGGTGGGGTCGTCTTTGGGCCAGGGCCAGCCGCCAAAACGGGTGCGGCGGAAGTCGGCGAAGGCCTGCTGAAGCTCCTGCTGGGTGTTCATCACGAAGGGGCCCTGCTGGGCCACCGGCTCGCGGATGGGGTTGCCCTGCAGCATCAGCAGCTCGACCGGCGCGCCGCCGGCCACCACCTCGACCGCCGCGTCGGCGCGGAGCTGAACGACGCGGGGCAGCTTCACCTCGACGCCCGCCACCTGCGCGCTCTCGCCGGAGAACAGGTAGATCACCCGGTGGGCCTGGGCGGGCGCCGGGGGCAGCATGAACCGGGCGCCCGGCGCGAGGTTGAGGGTCCAGATCGCCACGTTGTTCTCGGGCTTGGCGGCCCAAGAATTGGGCGGCGGGGCCGGCGGCGCCATGCCCCCGTAGGCCCCAGCCATGGCCGTCAGCACCACCTCGCGCCCGGCCTCGTCGGTGAACACGTGCCGGGGCACCTCCTCCGACCACAGCATGCGAAAGCAGGGCTCGACCATCTTGTCGTGGGCCGGCAGGTTCAGCCAGAGCTGGAACAGCTCGGCGGGGTTGGGCGCGTCGGCCTGCACCAGGGGGAACATCTCGGCGTGCACCACGCCGCGGCCAGCGGTCATCCACTGCACATCACCTTGGCCGAAGCGGGCCTGGGCGCCCATCGAGTCGCTGTGGTCGATAAAGCCGTGGCGGGCCAAGGTCACCGTCTCAAAGCCGCGGTGCGGGTGCTGCGGAAAGCCCGGCGCCTCGCGCCCGTGGTACATGCTGAACCCATCTTTGCCCGAGAAGTCGCTGCCGATGTTGCGGCCCGAGAGCGACGCCACCGGCGCCATCTTCGCGTCACCCGCTGGGTAGTTGTCGCGGTGGTGGGCGCAGAACAAGAAGGGGTCGAGCGTCGGCCAGTGCATGCCCGAGAGGGGCGCTTGGGCGAGGATGGGGTCGGTGGACATGGGCGCTCCGTGGCTGAAGGTGCGGTCGACATAGCGCCCGCGGAGGGGGCGAGAACCCCAAGGGCGGGCGCGTATTGTGTCCCACGGGGCGACAATGGGGGGGAGGCGGGGCGGCGGGCCGCGTGCCCAGCGAAGCCCGGGACGAGCACTAAGTGCACCACCGGTTGACGCGGGCGGTCGCCTCGTTCAGGACCTTGAACTCGAACCGACGCTTCGGGAGCGAGACCGCCAAGCGCTGCACCCGAGGGTTCAGCCGATTGTAGAGCTGCTCGCAGGCTTCGGGATCGCGGAACCCCGAGACCACGAGCACAAGGCAGAGCTCAACGGCGTTCATCGGCGCAGCGTCGACGGTGAGCTTGGCGGGCAGCGGCACCCCCGGCCACCACCCGTGGGCAGCGCCGAGCCACAGGTGAAGGCTATGGAGGAGCTTGTCGCAGATCTCTTGGTCGAACCTCTCGACCGCCTCTGCTTTTGCGCGGCGGTCGTCAGGGCTGTCGCCCGGGCGCGGGCCCCACGGCGCCGATGACTTTGCTTCGAGGAACACGATCCGGGGATCCTTTCCCCGGAAGTGCCTGTACACGACCGCCTCGACGGCCTTCGGCTGGCTGTTCCCAGCGAGCCCAACGTAGAGCGGGCTCGCCTCTAGCTCCCAGACCCGGTCGGGGTGAAAGGGCCCGAACCGAAGACCAGACTCGAGGAGATACACTTGGCCGTCGTTCGGGTCGACTGGCATCACTCCTCCCAGCCGCCAATCTGCCGATTGTACAGGTCGATCGAGGCTTGAATGATCGGGTTCTCGGGGAGCCCCCCGCGCAGATCGCCCTGTGCGGTGCTGCCATTGTCGCCGAAGCTCAGCCAACCGACCTCGGCGCCCGTACCCTGCTCGCCAGCGAGCACCGCGAGCGCCTTGAGCACGAAGTAGCTGTGCGTGGCGAGGAAGATCTGCATCCCTGCCCCGGCCAACTTCAACAAGATGTCCATCAGAAGCAAGATGGCATCCGGGTGCAGCGCGCTCTCCGGCTCGTCGAAGAGGAGCACGGAGCTGGTGGAGAGGTAGCGGTTACCGAGGAGCTGATCGAGGATGCCAATCTTCCGCACGCCCTCGGAGGTCACGCCGAGGGGCACCTTGCTGTTTCCCTGCTTGAAGATCCAGGTCGGCGGGGGCCCCGGCACCATCTCGACCCGCCCGCCGAAGTGCGCCTTGAGGCGGTCGCGCGCACCAGCGAACTCAGTGAAGTTGTTGCCCCGCGTGGTCGGCGCGAGCAGCGCCCGCGCGAGGTCGACGTAGGTGTCGTCAAAGCCGAAGGCGGCCAGCTCATCGCGCCCGCGCAAGATCGCCGCGTGCATCGACAGCACCTCCTTCGCCGGGAAGAAGAGCGTGTTGGCCTCGCGGGCGACGAGCCCGCGGCCCTTCACCTCCACCTGCCGGGTGGCGCCCTTCTCGATCTCGATGCGCAAGGGGCCCTCGGTGAGCGCGAGCTCAAGGCGCGCCTTGTCCGGGCCGCCCCGCCGCACGAGCTTTCCGAAGTCGCCGCACTGGTAGGTCCAGTGCAGCTTCTCGGCGGCCAGCTCCGTGAGCGTGCGGCGCTCCTCACCGCGCTGCTGCGCCTCGACCACCCGCTGACCGACGTAGAGCGCCTTGAGCAGCACCGTCTTGCCCGCGCCGTTCGTACCCACCACCACGTTCAGCCCTGGGCGGGGCTGCCAATCCAGCGTGTGGATGGGCCCGAAGTCGTGAAGCTGTGCACGCGTGATCATGGGCATCTCCGGCCGGGCGCCTATCCGGAGGGCGCCCCGGGCGCCGCAGAACCAAAACGCGGCTTGAGCGCGAGCCGGTCCCACCCGCGCCCCCGCGCCAGGCCGACCGGACGGCGGGCCGCAGGCCCGGTGGCGCAAGCCACCAAGGCGCGCAGCGCCGCGCCGGGAGGGGGGCCGCCGCCGAAGGCGGGGCGCCCGAGGCTCCCAGCGCGAGAGGCCCCGCCGCTCAGAGCAGGCGGATGTCGAAGTCCATCATCGGGGCCTTGCCGACGCTGGCGCGCTTGGCGTAGAGAGCGGCCTCGGGCAGCACCATCTCGAAGAAGTAGCGGGCGGTCTGGAGCTTGCCGCGCTTGCGGTCGCTGTCGGGCTGGTCGGCCAAGAAGAGCAGCTGGCGCAGCCAGACGTAGCCCAGCGTGTTGAGCGCGAACTGGTTGAGGTAGTTGCTGGCGGCGGCGCCGACCTCCTCGGCGTCCTCCATCGCCCGGCCCATCAGGCCCATCGTGGTGTTGGTGAGGCGGCCGGCCTCCTTGCCCAGGGCCTCGGCGAAGGGCGCGAGCTCGGGGTTTTGGGCGGCCTTCTCGATGGTGGCCGTGACCTCGGCCGCGAAGCTCTGGAGCAGGCGGCCGCCGCCGAGGGGCAGCTTGCGGCCCACGAGGTCGAGGGCCTGGATGTGGTTGGTCCCCTCGTAGATCATGGCGATGCGCACGTCGCGCAGGTACTGCTCGACCGGCCAGTCGGTGGTGAAGCCCGAGCCGCCCATGACCTGCATGGCCTCGCTGACGTTGAGGAAGCCCCGCTCGCTGCCGAACGACTTGATGATGGGCGTCATCAGGGCGACGAGGTCTTCGGCCTCGGCGCGCACCGCGGCGTCGGGGTGGTGGAGCATGCGGTCGTAGGCCACGGCGATCATGGCGACGAGGCCGCGCAGGGGCTCGTTGGTGGACTTGATGTTCAACAACATGCGGCGCACGTCGGGGTGCACGAGGATGTTGTCGGCGGCCTGGCCGGCCTCGTTGCGGGCCGGGTTGAGCGAGCGGCTCTGGCGGCGGTCCTGGGCGAAGGCGAGGGCGGCCTGGTAGGCGGCGTCGGCCAGGGCCACGCCCTCGATGCCCACGTTGAGGCGCGCGGCGTTCATCATCACGAACATCGAGCGCATGCCCTTGTGGGCCTCGCCGAGCATCCAGCCCTGGGCGCCGTCGAGGTTGATGACGCAGGTGGGGCTGGCGTGGATGCCCATCTTGTGCTCGAGGCCGCCGCAGCTCACGTGGTTAAAGCTGCCGTCTTCGAGGAATTTGGGCACCAAGAAGGCGCTGATGCCCTTGATGCCCGGCGGCGCGTCGGGGAGGCGGGCGAGCACGAGGTGGATGATGTTGTCGGTGAGGTCGTGCTCGCCGAAGGTGATCCAGATCTTGGTGCCGCTGACCGTGTAGCTGCCGTCGGCGCGGGGCTCGGCGCGGGTGCTGATGAGGCCGAGATCGGTGCCGCACTGGGGCTCGGTGAGGCACATCGTGCCCGACCACTCGCCGGTGATGAGCTTCTCCAAGAAGCGGTGCTTCTGCTCGTCGGTGCCGTGGGCCTCCAGCGCGTCAATGAGGCCGGTGGTGAGGCCGGGGCACATCGAGAATGACTTGTTGCACGCGATCAAGATCTCGGAGCCCAGCACCGCGAGGGTGAAGGGGGCGCCACCGCCGCCGTGGGCCGCGCTGTGGGCCATGCCGTTGAAGCCGGCCTCCACCCAGCCTTTGTAGGCCTCTTTGAAGCCGTCGGCGGTGGTGACGGCGCCGGTGGCCCCGTCGAACTTGAGGCCCTGCTGGTCGGCCTTTTGGTTGAGGGGGTACAGCACGTTGGCGCAGTACTCGCTGTAGCCCTCGAGCAAGGACATCGAGGTGTCGAGGTCGAAGTCGGCGAAGCCGGCGAGCTGGCTGATCAGCGCAGGGTAGCCGAAGACTTCGAGGTTGAACCGGATGTCGTCGAGGGGCGGCGTGTACTTGAGCACGGGGACTCCATCTGCGCGGGCGGCGGCGGGTCGGGGAGGGGCGCCGCCTATCGGATCGGGGGCGGCCGCGCCGTGCCAAGCTGCGCCCGAGGTGACCATGAACGCCCCCGCGCTCCTGCTGCTGCTCACGCCCGGCCTCGGCTGGGCCAACGGCCAGACCACCCACATCTGGATCACCCGCGAGGCCCGCGCCTTGGTGCCGGCGGGTCCGCTGCAGGACATCGTGCAGGACGAGGCCAACCAGCCGATGTTGGTGCACGGCACGATGTTCCCAGACGGGGGCTACGCGGTGGGCCACCCCTACGGCGAGGCCGCCCACTGGGAGCCGTTTCAGACGGCGTACCTGGCGTGGATCCGCGCCACCTACGGCCCGCCCTACGAGGACCCGGAGGCCCGCCAGCACGTCGCTTTCCTCATGGGCTTGGCCTCGCACGGCATGGCCGACCAGACCTTCGACGCGCACTACCTCAACCGCAGCCAAAACTACGACGGGGCGCTGGGCTGGGCGGCCGGCGACAGCATGGACGAGGCCACCGACTTTGAGTGGGGTTGGCTGACCGGCCCCCAAGACGTGCCCGACCGCTGGGTGCCCGGCGGGCCCTTCGTCGAGCTCTACGCAGAGCAGGGCATTGTCGTGGACGACGCCACGATGAACGAGGGCCAGGGCCTGCTGGAGCTGGCGGTGCGCCTCGTCGGCTTAGGTAGCCAGTCGGAGATCAGCCTAGAGCGCTACCGCGAGGGCTTCCCCTGGGCGACCAGCCACCTCCAAGACCCCGCCGTGCCCGGCATTCCGAGCTACGAGGCGGAGATCGTGGCCGGCTATTGGCAAGAAGTGTGGGACCGCCTGCACGAGATGAGCCCCGCCGACGCCATCCTCGGCACTGTGCCCTCCGAGGGCGGCTGGGTGCCAGGCCGCGCGCCCGACGACCCCAACGCCCGCCTGAGCGTGCACTTCAAGCGGGGCCTCGTGGCCGAAGACATCGTCGCCGACGCGTTCTTGGTGACAGGCCCCGAAGGCCCGCTGGCGGTCGAGCCCTGGCTCTACTACGGCAACGACAGCCACATCGTGCACCTCGTGCCGGTCGCGCCCTGGCCCGAAGACGCCCTCCTCACGGTCACCGTCAAGGCCGGCCTGCCCGACCGCTTCGGTGGGGCCTTGGCCCAAGACTACGTGTTCACCGTCACCACCACCGAGCCGCCGCCCGAGGACACCGACTGCCGCTTCTGCGCGGATGAAGGCGACGACATCGCCGAGCCCTCCGGCCAAGACGAGCCCAAAAGCCGCTGCGGGGGCTGCAGCGCAGAGGGCGAGGGGCGGGCCGCCGGCCTCGGCCTGCTGGGCCTGGGCTTCGGCCTCAGCCTGCTCCGCGGGCGCCGACCGACCGCGCGCTGAGGGCCCTGGGCCTGTCACCCCTTCGCCCCTTGCCCGTCACGTTGTAGGCTGAGCGCCGGGCTGGCGCCCCTCCCCGCGCCGCCTGGGGAGCCGCATGGGCCGCCAATACGCCGCGCTGATCACCACCCTCGCCTTGCTCTCTGCCTGCAGCGGCGCCGCAGACAAGGGCGCGGGGCGCGAGGGGGGCGGCCCCGGCGACAGCGGCGGCGCCGACACCGGCCCGATCGACCCTGGGCCCAGCCCCTACACCCTCGATGACCTGCTGCGGCTCAACCACGTGCAGGCCAAGGGCACGCACAACAGCTACCACCTGCGCAGCGAGCGGATCGTGGACGAGAGCCACGACTACGACCACGCGCCCCTCGACGTGCAGCTCGAGGCGCAGGGCGTGCGCCAGTTCGAGCTCGACCTGCACCTGCACGAGACGCTCGGCTGGCAGGTCTTTCACCTGCCCGGCGGCATCGACGAGGGCACCACCTGCCTGCAGCTGCGCGACTGCCTCGGCTTGATGAAGGCTTGGTCCGACCAGAACCCCTACCACCTGCCGATCGTCGTGTGGTTCGAGCCCAAGGACGAGGACCTCGACTGGGCCATCCCCGAGCTGCTGGAGTACATCGGGCGCGAGGCCGAGATCGAAGACGCTGTGCTGGAGGTCATCCCCGAGCAGCGCATCCTCCGCCCCGACGAGGTGCGCGGCGCCCACCCCGACCTGCCCACCGCCCTGGCCGCGGACGGCTGGCCGACCCTCGGGGCGCTGCGCGGGCGCTTCATCTTCGCGATGCTCGACAGCGGGCCGCACCGGGACGCCTACCTGGAGGGCCACCCGGCGCTGGAGGGCCGGCTGATGTTCGCGACCGCCGACTCGGTGACCGCGCCCTACGCCGCGATGCTCAAGATCAACGACGCGGTGGGCTCGGGTGACGTTGTGGCCGAGGCCCTGGCCGCCGGCATGGTCGTGACCTCAAACGTCGAGTCGGCGGGCCAGACCGACGCAGAGAACGCCGCCAAGCGCGAGGGCTCATTGGCGTCGGGCGCGCACTTCTTGAGCAGCGACTACCCGGCGCCGGTCGCGGGCCGCGAGGGCCACCTGGAGATCCCGGGCGGCTCGCCTGCCGGCTGCAACCCCGTCACGGCCCCGGCCGAGTGCGCGCCCGGGCAGGTCGAAGATCTCGAAGCGGCGCGGGCCCTGCGCGAGGCTGAAGAGTGAGCGGGCGGGTCTTCAGCCTCGGTCTTTGGCTGGGGCTCTGCACCGGCTGCGGGCCGGGCGCCAAGCCCGCCGGAAGCGAAAGCGGCCCCGGCCAAGACAGCGCCGCCGAGGCCCCTCTGACCCGCGCTTGCAACGGCCACCCGGCGCTGTGCGACCGGCCCCTGGACGCCGTGCGCTTCCCCGGCACCCACAACAGCATGTCGGCGGCCGACGAGGGCTGGCTGGGCCCCAACCAAGGCCACGGCATCGAGCGACAGCTCGAAGATGGCGTGCGGGCGATGATGTTCGACACCTACGAGGTCGATGGCGAGCTGCTGCTGTGCCACGGCTACTGCAGCCTCGGCTCGCGCCCCCTGATCGACGCGCTGCAGGGCGTAGACGCCTTCTTGGCCGCCCACCCCGACGAGCTGCTGCTGCTCATCCTCCAGGACGGCACCAGCGTCGAGGCCACCACCGCCGCCCTCGACGCCGCCGGGCTCGGCGCCCGCACCTACGACGCCACCCCGCAGCTTCAGGGCGCGCCCTGGCCCACCCTGGGCGAGCTCACCGCGGACGGCCACCAGCTCATCGTCTCGGCCGAGTCCCAAGGCCCGCCGCCGGCTTGGTACCACCACGCTTGGGCGCTGTTCTCCGATACGCCCTATTCATTCCGCTCCATCGAGGAGCTGAGCTGTGCGGCCAACCGCGGCGAGGCGCAGAGCCCGCTGTTCTTGGTCAACCACTGGCTCGGGCCGCTGCCCAGCGAAGACGCCGCCGCCACCGTCAACCTCGCCGAGGTGCTGCGCGCGCGGGTCGAGGCCTGCGAGGCCGAGCGCGGGAAGGTCGCGAACTTCGTGGCGGTCGATCACTACCAAGTCGGCGACCTGTTTGGCGTCGTGGCCGCCCTCAACGGGCTGGACTGAAGCGGGCGCCCCTCAGCGGGGCGTGCGCTCCAGCGCCCGGAGCGCACCCGCGCCGTCCCGCAGCAAAAGCCGCTCGGGCGGGGCGCTCAGCGCGAGCGGTCGCTCCTCCCCAGGGGCGAGCTCGAGGGTCTGGCCGTCGAGCTGCAGCGTGCAGGCCGGCCCGCGCTCGTGGGCGACGTAGGGGCCGTCGTCGTCCATGCCGATGACAATGCACACCACGTCATCTTCGTAGGTCTGGGGGAAGGCGAGGCTGAGCCGGTCATCGGCGGCGAGCGCGATGGGCGCCAGGGTCCAGTCGTCGAGCTCGCCGAGCGCATCGGCCTCTTGGGCGGCGATGCCGAACAGGGCGCGCGCGCGGTGCGACCGGGCGAGCAAAGCGAAGGTGTTGAGCATCCCCGGCATCTCCTCAAACAGCGGCTTCACGTCATCTTGATCAGACATCCGACACCTCCGGCAGCACAGCGAGCAGCACCTCCAACACCAGCTCCAGCAGGGCCCGTGGCGCCGCGTCTGGCTGGGCCTCCCCGCCCATGGCCGCCACCACCGCGCCGAGGAAGCGCTGGTTGATCCGCGTGATCGCCCGAGTGACGGCCACCCGGCTGTTCAGGCTGGGCACCCGGGCCATCAGGGCGTCGGCCTCGTCCCCTTCGGCCACGCCGCGGAGGAGGGCCCGCTCCTCGGGGCCGAGGTCGGACCAGGCCCGGAGCACCGCCGAGCGCACCGCGCGCCGGGTCAGGGGATCGCCCGCGCCCACGGACGGCTCCGGCACATCGTCGATGTCGGGCGGGGAAGCGGGCAGCGCGCCGAGCAGGGGCGAGAGGTGCTCCACCAGGGCGGCGACGGAGAGGGGCTGGCCCACCTCGCGCAAAAAGTGCAGCACCAAGGTGTCCACGTCGGCCGGTAGGCCCTGGGCCAGCATCCGGGCGCGCACGAGGGCCGGATCCCGCGCCACCCGAAGGCCCGCCTGCGGGGCCCGGAATTGCGGGGTCGTGTGCGCCGGCACCTCGACGGGCTCGGCCACCCGCCGCAGCGCCGCGGCCAAGGCGCGGTAGCGGTCGTCGGCGGCCCGGGCCACCGGGTCCCGCGCGAGGTTGAAGGCCCGGTCGGAGCGGAGCACCTCGCGCATCACCGACAGCCGGGCGCGAAAGGCGTGGTAGCGCACCGGCGCGTCGCCCCAGTCCTCCTCGGCGGTGGCGACGAACAGGGTGCGGCCGGAGAAGGGGAAGCGACCGAGCACGGAGCGCTCGCTGCGCACGAGCACGCGGTGGGCGAGGCTCTCGACCGACTCCGGGGCCCGGCGACCGAGCTCGAACCAGCAGTCCGGCAGGCGGCGGGTCGCGGCGTCCACCTCGCGCACAAAAGCGAGCCGCAGGGCATCATCGGCGGAGCCGCGGGCGAGGGCGCGCACGATCAAGGCGGCGAGGCCGAGGTCGAGCGGCAGGCCGGCGCCGCGCTGGGGCTTGGACATCAAGGGGGCCTCCAGGGCGCAGCCGAAGCGCCCACGCGCCCCACCAAGGGGCAGGTCAGCGGCGGATTTCCGCGCAGCGGCGGCCCGAGGCGGCGGGCGCCTCTCCGCCCCGCCGAGATAGCCCGAGGCGATGCTCCCAGCCTCCGGGGCCCGACGGCCCGCCCCAGACCCCGTCCAGCACGCCGTCCAGCACGCCGTCCAGCGCGCTGTTCAGCCCGCCGCCCGCGGTGCGGCCGCCTCTCGCCTGCTCCGGCTGCTGATCGGCGTGCTCTGCGCCATCTTGAGCGGCCCGGCCCTCGGGGCGCGGGTGCTGCGGGTGGAGGCCCCCCGGCCCGACGGGCGCTTCGCCGAGGTCACGCAGAGCGCCGAGGCGCGGCTGCTCCGCGCCGGCTCCACCTTGCCGCTGATCGTCGGGATGGACGTGCTGCAGGGCGACCTCATCGAGCTCGACCGCGCCCGGGTCGTCATCGAGCTCGAGCCGGGCGAGCGGGTGGCCCTGGGCGAGGGCAGCCGGGTCACCTGGGGCGAGCGCAGCTTTTTGGAGACGGCCGGCGAGGCCTACCTCCGCCTGCGCAGCGGCTTCTCGGTGGGCTTTGGCAGCGGCGAGGCCACCGTCGATGGCACCCGCTTCGCGGTGACCCACGACGAGAACGGCGTCACGGTGAGGGTTGACGAGGGCCGGGTTCGGGTGATCGCCGGCGGGCAGACGGTGGCCGTGGGCCGCGGTCAGGCGAGCGTGGTGCCCGCACGCGCCGCCGCGCCCAGCCCCGCCCAAAAGGCCGCCCCACGGCCGCCCACCGCCGCCGACATCTCCGACGCCGCGGGCCGCGCCGACCGCCTCGGCCTCACCGTCCTGATCGGAGCGCGCGCCATCGACGGCCTTCAAGGCGGACAAACGGGCCTGCTCCGCCTCGGGGGCTACGCCGCGCTGCCCGGCCCCCTCCAGGCCGGGGCCGAGCTCGGCGCGATCACCGGCGGCGGGCGCTGGCACCTCGAGCCCACCCTCACCGGCGGGCTCGACCTGGGCCGGCTCGTGATCCTCGGCGAGGCCGGCCTCGGCCTCGGCGCGCTCACGGTCGGGGGAGAGGACCAAGGCAACGCGCTGGTGCCGATCCTCGGCGGTCGGGCCCGCCTGTCCCTCCCCCGCGACGGTCGCCTCCGGGCCCTGGTCGAGGCCCGCGCGGGGCTCTCCGGCCGACCCGCCCTCGATCTGCCGGTGGCGGCGAGCGTCGAGCTGGCTGTCGGCGGCGCCTGGACCCGCTGAGCCGCCGCGCTGCGAGGCTTGGGCACGACGGGGCGACCCCACTCAACGGGCGGGCGAGGCGCGGCTCAGGCGCTGAGCCGACGACCGAGCTGATCCAGCTCGTCCGGCGGGAAGAAGGCGATGAAGAACAACCACATGGTCACGGTGAAGGTGCCCACCGGCATCGTCCAGTAGATGAGGCCGTGGAAGGCGAG
>CANHON010000003.1 GCA_947462115.1 Deltaproteobacteria bacterium
CGCGGCCTTGCAAGCCCTGATCGACCGGGTGGCCGTGCTGGAGCGTCAGCTCGCGGCCCAAGGGGAGGGGAGCGGGCTGCTGCTCGCGGCCGGGCTCGCGCAGCTCGAGCGCGGGGTCGCCGACGATCGCGCCGCCCTGCGCGGCCTTCAGGCCACGGTGGAGGGCCTGCGGTCGGCGCCGGCCCCGGTGCTGCCCCCGCGGGCCCCGACGGCGAGCAGCGCCGACTGGATCTCGCGGATCGGCGTTCTGGTCGTCGCTTTGGGCCTGTTCGGCCTGGGCTTTGTCGGCGGCCGGTCCGCGCCCGAGGCCCCGCGCGCTGCGGCCTCGCCCGCCCCGCTCCCGCGCGCCGCGCCCGCGCCCCGCTTGGCCGATCCTGCGGCCCTGGCCGACGAGCCGCCGCCCTCCGATCCGGTCCCGAGCGAGGCGAGCCCCAGCCAAACCACCGCGAGCGAGGCCCCCGAGGCAGGGCGTCCTGGCGAGCGCAGCGGCGAGCCGCGGGCCGGGGCCGCCCGTCCCCAGGGCGCCAAAGACAAGGATGCAGCCCGCTCCGACGCGCCGAGGCCCGAGCCCGACAGCGTCGAGCCTGCAGCGGTGCCCGGTCGCCTCGTCGTGCGCGGCGGCACGGCCAGCCTCGTGGGCCCGTCGGGCGCCGCCGACCCGAGCCGGGTGCCGCCCGGCGCCTACCGCCTCAAAGCCCGGACCTCCGACGGCAAGGAGGTCGAGCTCGGCACGGTCAACGTGGCCTCAGGCGCGGTGATCTCGGTGGCCTGCGGTTTTGGCACCTGCAAGCGCGAGTAGGCCGGCGACCAGCGAGGGCGGCGACCAGCGGGGGCGGCGCTCAGCGGGCGGCGCTCAGCGCGCGTCGGGCCGGGTCCACATGAATTCCGGCTCGTTCATGGCCTTGGCTGCCCAACGCCCGGCCACGAACAGGTAGTCCGACAGGCGGTTGAGGTAGCGCATCACGCCGTCGCCCACGTCCTCTTCGACGTCCATCAAGGCGAGGACCTGGCGCTCGGCCCGCCGGCAGACCGTCCGGGCCTGGTGGAAGGTGGCGCCCACCGGCCCGCCGCCGGGGAGGATGAACTCCTGAAGGGGCGGCAGCTCGTCGTTGAGCAGGTCGATCCAGCCTTCGAGGCGCTCGACCTCCCGATCGCCCACCCGGTTCATGTTCGGCCAGCGGCTGTCCGCGGGGGTGGCGAGGTCGGCGCCGACGTCGAAAAGGTCGTTCTGCACGCGGTGGAGGTGGGCGTCTAGGCGGGCGACCACCTCGGGGGCGGCGCCGCTGCGGGCGCTCCAGGTGCGGACAATGCCCACCACCGCGTTGAGCTCATCGACCGTGCCGTAGGCCTCGATGCGGATGTGGTTCTTTTTGACCTGCTGACCGCCGACGAGGCGCGTCAGCCCCCGGTCGCCGGTGCGTGTATAGACCTTCGTGATGCGCAAGGCTGCTCCTGGAGGCCCGTTTGGGCGTTCTGCACCCAGGACCGCGGCCAGCGTGCTAATAGCCCAAGGTCAACGGCTGTCGCGCGATCCGAGAGCCCTTCCGGATCGGGGCGTCGGGCCTTCACCGGGCGCTGGTTTGTTGGCCATCTTGGCCGCACTTGCGCGGACGGGCAGCGGATCGCGGATGCGGTCCTTCCTTTTGTTCGTGCGGAACGCCCCGCCCTGCTTGGCTGTGCCTCGCGGGGCCCGTTTCGAAGACACGCTGAGAAGACATTCACTGCCGCAAGCGCGGCACCGGAGCAGAACGTGGAGATCCCCAAGCGGCGCATGGGCGCAGCCAAGTTGCGGACCTCGGATGCCATGACCCTCCAGGTGCTCACCCAAGAGCTCCTGCGTCGGCCGCTCGGGCAGGTTGAGCCCTCGACGGTCCTCGATCTGCTCGCCTTGTCCGAGATCGGCGCGCAGCTCCCCCCCTCGCTCACCCGGGATCTCGAGGCGTTCCGCGCGCAGATCCTTCGCGAGATCAGCGACCTGCCCGATGGTCCCCCCCTGTTGGAGCTGCTCCGCGAGCTGAGCCCGCTCAACCCCGAGCGGGCCCCGGCCTGCCTGCGGGCGCACCTGCAGCACATCGCGCTGAACCGCCACCACGAGGACGTCGTGCCGGTGCTCTCCGCCCTGCTCGCCCGCTGGGACGAGGTGCCCGCCGAGGCCATCACGCTGCCCACCGCGACCGTGGCCCCCAAGATCGTGCCCGCGGCCCAGGTCGGCTCCTCGGCCCGCGCCGCCGCCGCGAAGGGGACCAGCACCAGCACCGCCAAGGTGACGGTGGCCAAGGCCGTCGAGCGCCCCCGCACCCGGACGCCCGCGACCCCCACCGCCCAGATCGACCCCCGCCGGGCCGAGTGGATCGAGGAGGACGCCATCGCCCGCCTCGCCAACTATGGCGCGCAGGGCATCAAAGAGAGCGTGCTGGTCGGCGGCGCCGTGCACCGCTCGCCCTACACCGACATGACCACCGCCGAGGTGCTCACCACCCTCCGCAAGATGAAGCGCGAGGGCAAGGTCAACAGCTCGGCCGGTCGCTGGTCGCGCCGCTGAGCCGCGGGCGGCGACGGGGCCTGCGCCTTGTCACGCCGGGGTCGCGAAAGTGTCACGTCGGCCGGACGCCGGGAGCATAGAAGCGCGCCACCCCTGGAGGAGCGATCATGCCCACGACGACCACCGCCAAGTCCCTCCGCCTGCTCCAGCTCCTGCTGCTGAGCGGCGTCGCCTTCACCGCCGCCTGTGACGACGCGGTCGAGTACGAGAAGGAGCCGGGCGAAGAGGCTGACGCCGATGCGGACGCCGACGCCGATGCGGACGCTGATTCGGACGCGGACGCCGATGCGGACGCTGACGCCGATGCGGACGCCGACAGCGACGCCGACTCGGACGCCGACAGCGATGCGGACTCGGACGCCGACAGCGATGCGGACTCGGACGCCGACAGCGACTCGGACGCCGACGCCGACAGCGACGCGGACTCAGACGCCGACACCGATGCGGACACTGACGTGGACGCCATTTACGACATCCAGTCGGGCACCGGCGGCTACACCGCTGGGGACGGCGCGGGCACCCCCGGCGACGAGGTCACCGTGCGCGGCGTGATCGCCAACCTCCCGCGCGAGCAGGGCTTCTACTTGCTCGACGGCAACGGCGGCGAGTACAGCGGCATCTGGGTCTACACCCCCAACCGCACCGGCGGCGACACCTTTGACGTGCTGGGGCTCGTTGAGGGCGATCAGATCGAGCTGACCGCCACCTACGAGGAGTACACCTACAGCGGCGACGCGAGCGGCAACACCCTCTCCGAGCTCTACGTGCTCGCCCCGTCCACCCAGCTCGTCACCGGCGACTGGGGCCTGTCGATGCCCGTGGCCGACATCCTCAGCACCGCCGACCTCGCGGTGGGCGCCGAGGCCTGGGAGGGCGTGCTGGTGCGCGTCGAGGACGTCACCGTGGTCGCCGGCCTCAACTCCTTTGGCGAGTTTGAGATCAACGATGGCCTGCTGGTCGATGATCAGCTCTACTCCTGGGGCGGCTCCCTCGACGTGACGGGCACCTTCGAGTCCATCACCGGGGTGCTCACCTACAGCTTCGGCGCCTACAAGCTGGTTCCCCGCGGGATGACCGACTACGGCGTCTACAGCGGGCCGCCCTGCGCCGGCGACCTCTGCGTGAATGACCTCGTGCCGGGCGATCTCATCGTCACCGAGTTCGCCAACGACGCGGCCACCGGCGACTCCGAAGACTACTGCGAGTGGATCGAGGTCTACAACAACACCAGCGGCTCCATTGAGCTGTCGGGCCTCGTGATCGACGACGGCGAGGGCACCGGCGCCATCGGCACCTCGGCCGTGCTCGCCTCGGGCAGCTACGCCCTGCTCGCCAAGGGCTCGACCAGCACCTGGAACGCCACCAACTGCCCGGGCCTGATGGCCTCGAGCCCCGCGGCGATGACCGCCTTCGCGCACTACGGCAACGATCCCGACCTGAGCAACTCCGGCGACGAGATCATGCTGATGCGCACCGACGGCATGACCCAGATCGACGGGACGCCCACCCTCGACGCGCCGGCCGGGAACTCCCGGAGCTTCGATTCGGCTCTGGTGACGGGTGTTTTCAACGACACCGTCAACGACGCCGAGGCCGACTGGTGCATCGTGACCGCGCCGAGCCCGGGCGCCGCCAACGCGGTCTGCCCGCTCTAAGCAGGGCAGCTCCACGCGCCGGCGCGCGCGCTCAGGCGCCCGGCTCGTCGGGGGCGAGGCAGATGAGGCTGTCGACCGCGTGGATCGGCGCGGCGCCCCCGGCCATCAAGTGGGCGATGGCGCCGTAGACGACGCGCTGGCGCGGCATCAGGCGCTTTCCCGCGAAGTCCGCCGAGACGACGCGGATGACGAAGTGCCCGCCGCCGCCGCTCACCTCGACCTTGGCGCCGGGCAGGGCGGCCTCGATGGCGGCTTGAGCGTCAGCGACGACGTCGCCGCCGTAATTGTGGTCATGCATTGCTGCTCCTTGTGGCGGTGCCCGCCGTGACGGGCCGGTGCTAACGCAGGCCTCCGCGCAGACCAGGGCACGTGGTCGCCGGTGCCCCACAGCGTGGCCGCGGCCCGCCGATGGCCGCGTTTGGGCGAAGGATCGCGGCGGGGGCCGATCCTGGCGCCGGCCGCTGTGGCATGATGGGCCCGAACCCTCCTCCGGCGGTCCGATGCGCGTTGACCTCACCCCCTCGGTGCCCCACTCGGTGTCCCCCGCGTTGCCCCCGTCGCTGCGCCCGTGGGCCGCGCGCGGCCTGCTGTCCACGGCGCTGATCACCGCCTTGCTCTCCGTGGGGACGGGCTGCGGCGGCCAATTCTCCGGCAAGGACCGGGCGCCTTCGGCCGAGGCGGGCGCGGGCGGGGCCGACGGCGGGGCAGGGGAGGCGGCGCAGGGCCCGGTGGAGCTGGCCCCCTCGCCGATGGCGCGGCTCACCTCGCGCCAGTACCAGAACGTGCTGGACGATATTTTCGGCCCGGCGCGCCCGGTCGAGCTGCAGGCCGACACCGCGCCCTACCTGTTCACGAGCATCGGGGCCTCCACGGAGCCCCTCGGCGAGCAGGGCGTCCAGCTCATCGAAGAGGCCGCCCAGCAGGTCACCGGCGAGGTCTTCGCCGACGCCGCGCGGCGCGAGGCCCTGCTCGGCTGCGCCCCGACCGGCCCGGCCGATGACTGCGTGCGCGCTTACCTCACGCGCTTGGGGCTGCGGGCGTGGCGGCGCCCCCTCGACGAGGCCGAGCTCAGCCGGTGGCTGGCCATGAGCGAGCTGCTCGCTGAAGGTGACGTCTGGCGCGGTGTTCAGCTCGCGACGGCCGGCATGCTGCAGTCGCCCGCCGCCGTCTACCGGGTGGAGCTCGGCGAGCCCGATCCCGAGGACCCGAGCCGCCTACTGCTGACCGACTACGAGCTGGCCAGCCGCCTGTCCTTCGTGCTCTGGAACACCGGCCCGGACGAGGCCCTGCTCGCGGCGGCCGCCGAGGGCCGGCTGCGCTCCCCCGAGGGCCTGCGGGCGGAGGCCCTGCGCCTGCTCGCGGACCCGCGCGCGGATGAGGCCATGGCTGCCTTTTTTGAGCAATACCTCGACCTCGGCCGCCTCGACCGCGCCCAGCCGGACCCCACCACCTTCCCGCAGTTCACGCCGTCCTTGCGCTCGGCCATGCGCGCCGAGGTGCTCCTGCTGGTCGATCAGGTGGTGAACCGCGAAGATGGCGACCTGCGCGGTATTTTCTCCAACCGCCGCGCCTTCGTCAACAGCGAGCTCGCCGCCCACTACGGCCTCGAGGCGGAGGGCGCGGGCCCCATCACCTTCGTGCCCCTGACCCTGCCGCCCGACAGCGAGCGCGCCGGGATCCTCGGCCTCGGCGCCTTCCTCACGATGAACGCCCACGCGGTCGACAACTCGCCGACCCTCCGCGGAAAATACGTGATGGAGCGGATCCTCTGCTACTCAGTGCCCCCGCCGCCCGGCGACGTCAGCACCGACATCGCGCCGGCCACCGAGGCGGCGCCCACCCTGCGGGCCCGGCTGGCGGAGCACCGAGAGAACCCGGATTGCTCCGGCTGTCACTCCTTGATGGACCCGCCTGGCTTGGTCTTCGAGCGCTTCGACCCCATCGGCGGCTGGCGCGACAGCGAGGCCGGCTACCCCATCGACACCACCGGCGAGCTGCTCGGCGAGCCCCTCTCCGGTCCGGGCGAGCTGGCCGATCGGCTCGCAGACAGCGATCGCATCGGCCCCTGCGTGGTCAAGCAGCTGTACCGCCACGCCCACGGCCGCCTGGAGGCGCCGGAGGAGGCGGGCACCCTCGAGGCGCTGAGCGCCGGCTTCGCGGAAGATGGCCACCGCTTCCGTGGCCTGCTCCTGTCCCTTGTTACCCACGAGAGCTTCCGCGCGATCGCCGCGCCGGTGGAGGCCCGATGAGCGGCCTGCGAGACTTCTCTGCCCGTCGCCCGCTGTCCCGCCGCGCCCTGCTCCGGGGTGTGGCCGGGGGCGCCGCCGTCGGGCTCGCCTTGCCGCCCCTCGAGGCCATGTTCGGGCGCGGGGCCATCGCCGAAGACAGCGACCTCGGGCCGATCTTCGGCGTTTTCTTCTGGGCGAACGGCCTGCCCTGGCACGCGGGCCACGGGGCCAGCCAGGGCGCCAACAGCCTCGGCGACTACTGGACCCCGGCCACCACCGGCGCGGGTTTTGCGGCCTCGGAGCTGCTCGCGCCCCTGGCCCGGCACCAGGTCAGCGTGATCAGCGGCCTGGAGCCCAAGACCGAGATCCCCGCCTCGCCGGACGGCCAGAGCGACGGCCACATGCGGGGATTTATGGTCTCGCTCACCTCGGACCGGCCGCGCAGCGATGGTTTTGACCACCCCTCGCACACGCTCACCGCGCTCCGGCCCACCCTCGATCAAGTGATCGCCCGAGACCCCCGGTTCTACGAGCGTTTTCCGAGCGCCTACCGCAGCCTGGAGCTGGGCGTCAGCACCGCCCGCTTCCACGACTATGGGCACTGGAACGCCATCTCCTACAACGGCCCCGACGCGCTCAACCCGCCGACCCTCGACCCCGCCCGGCTCTACGATCAGCTGTTCGGCCGGGACTTCGGCGACCCCAACCTCGTGCGCCGCGCGCGCTTGCTCGACGCCGTGCTCGCCGACGCCTCGACCCTGCGCGGGCGCCTCGGCGCGGCCGACCAGGCCCGCCTCGATGACCACATGGAGCACCTCTACGAGATCCAGCGCCGCCTGGAGCTCAGCGACATCGGCTGCGTCCCGGCGGGCCCCGCGCCGGCCAGCAGCGGCGATCTGCTGGTCCAGACCGCCAACATGGCCGAGCTGCTCGCCATGGGCCTCGCTTGCAACATCACGCGGGTGTTCAGCTTTATGCTGACCTCTCCGGCGACCACCCAGATCTTCTCCAACCTCGGCGTCGTCTCCGACATGCACACGGTCTGCCACGCCGGCGACTACGCGGCGGTGCGGGCGATCACGGCCTACCAGATGGAGGCCTTTGCCGTGCTGCTCGACGCGCTGGCCGCCCACACCGATCCGACCGGCGCCAACCTGCTCGACCGCGCGCTGGTCTACGGCGCCTCGGAGTACGGCGAAGGCTACCTCCACGACACCAAAGAGATGCCGGTGGTGCTGGCGGGCGGGGCGAACGGCGGCCTCGTGCGCGGCGTCCACGCGCGGGAGGCGGGCGGGAACCTCTCGAAGGCCCACGTCACCTTGATGCGCGCCTTGGGCCTGGAGACCCCGAGCTTCGGCTTCAACGGCGGGGAGACCGAAGACGCCTTCTCCGAGCTCCTGGCGTGAGCGGGGGCGCGGCCAAGGTCGGGCGCGGCGGGGCGCTGCGCGGGGCGGCGCTGCTGTGGGCGCTGGGGCCGGGCTGCGTCGGCGGCGGCATGAACCCCCTCAAGATCGCCGAAGATTCAGGGCCCTCCGCCCCAGGCGGGTCCGGCGCCGACCCAGCCGACACCGGGCGCGGCGGCGGCGGCGGGTCCAGCGACGGCGGCCTCGACTGCCCGGACGACGAGTGTGACGGCGTCTGCGTCAACCTCGACGAGGACCCCCGCAATTGTGGCGCCTGTGGGCGGACCTGCTACGCGCCGGACGGCGTCGCCACCTGCGCGGGGGGCAGCTGCGTGCTCGCCGAGTGCGCCAGCGGGACCGCCGACTGCGACGCTGATCTCCTCAACGGCTGCGAGACGGTGTCGGACTGCGTGGACGGCGGGGCCTGCACGACGAGCTGTGGCAGCGTCGGCCTCGCCGGCTGCGCCGACCTCTGCGCGCCCACCTGCGGCCTGCCCGCGGAGTCCTGCAACGCCCAAGATGACGACTGCGACGGCGAGTGCGACGAGGGCGGCCTGAGCGGCTGCCGGGCCTCGGTCTACCGGAGCAGCGGCGCCCACGGCCACATCTACGGGCGCGACGCCGGCGAGGCCGCGGCCAGCGGGCAGACCATCGAGAGCGGCGAGTACTTCTTCGTCTACGCCGCCGAGGCGCCGGGCCTCGTGCCGCTGTACCGCTGCGACAAGGGCAGCGGGCGGCGCTTCTTGACGGCCTCGGCGAGCTGCGAGATCGGCCTGAGCGTCGATCTGGTCGTCGGCTACATGGCCACCGGCCCGAGCTGCGGCGCCCAGCCGCTCTACCGGCTCTACAGCAGCGCCACCAACAACCACTTCTACACGCTGAGCGAGGCGGAGCGCGACAACGCCGTCGCCGTCTATGGCTACGCCTACGAGTCGATCGCCGGCTACGTTTGGGCCGGGCGCTGATCCAGGGCAGGGGCAGGGCAGGCGAGGGGACGGCAGGGGTGGCGGCGGGCGCCCGGGCCGGGCATAGACGGGCTCGGAGGCGTCATGTCCGCAGCTCTGTTCGCAGCCCGCTTGGGTGCTCGCTCCGGTGTGCTTTCCGGTCGTGCATTGGTCGGTTTGTTCGTCCGTAGCTTGGGTTGGGGCTCGGCCGGGCTTGGTTGGGCTTCGTTCAGGAACGCGTCGCTGGCGTTCTTGTCGTGCTTCGGTGCGGTCGGCTGCGCCGCGAACAAAGGCGACGAAGGGGCGCCCGATTGGTTCGCCGAGGCCGCGCCCCTCGACGCCACCGAATGGACCCAGTATCGCCGCGAGCTCCGGCACCGCGGCGACGCGCACCCCGAGGCCCGCTTCCCCCGGCCCGCCTCCTTGGCCGCCGCGCGGGTCTGGACCAGCGATCCCGCGGCCATCGGCGACTACTCGGCCGCCAAGTCCAGCCCCACCGTCGCTGGGGAGGACGTGTTCATCGGCGTAGATGACGGCACCCTGCGCTGCCTCGACCGCGAGACCGGGGTGGAGCGCTGGCGCTTCCGCACCCGGCGCGCCGACGTCGAAGACGCCCAGGCCACCAGCGACCACCACGGCATCCACGGCACGGCGGCGGTGGACGCGGAGGGGCGGGTGTTCATCGGCGACTACTCGGGCTGGCTCTACGCGATTGACGTGGAGGACGGCAGCCTCCTCTGGGAGCGCAAGCTCGGCGGCTCCATCGGCGCGAGCCCGGTGCTGCACCAGGGCTACATCTTCATCGCCGTGGAGTTCCCGGACCCCGACGGCCAGATCTTCGTGGTGGACGCCGCCACGGGCGACTCCTGGTACGAGACCCCCAAGCTCGGCAACCACCCCCACAGCAGCGTGAGCATCGACCCCGACCGGGGCTGGATGTGGGTGGGCTCCAACAACGGCCTGCTGAGCGCTTTTGACTTCGTGAACCGCCGGCCGCTGTGGGCCGCCGAGATGCTCGACGCGCAGGGCGACATCAAAAGCACCGCCGCGGTGGGGCATGGGCGGGTCTACATCACGAGCTGGGACCACCACTTGCACGTGCTGGACGTCGAGAGCGGCGCGCGGCTCTGGGACTTCGCCGCCCAAGACCTGTCGATGTCGAGCCCCAGCCTCGCCGATGGCCTCGTGCTGTTCGGGTCCCACGACGGCGTGCTGTACGCTGTTGTCGATGAGGGTGACCCCGAGGCCGACGGCGCGCTGGCCTGGAGCCTCCGCCTCGGCCCGAGCATCATCGCCAGCCCCACCGTGGTCGAGAGCGCCGGCCTCGTATTTATCGGCGACAACGCCGGCCGGCTCAGCATGGTCGACCTCGCGACGGGCGAGCTGCTCGACAGCGTGGCGCTGGACGGCAAGCTCAGCGGGGTGCCGGTGGTCGTGGACGGCGAGCTGTACGCCGCCGACGCCGCCGGGAGCGTCTGGCGCTTCGACGCCCGCTGAAGTCCGCGGCCGAGGCCAAGGGCCCCGATCAGCCGCCTTGGACGTAGTGCTCGCGGGTGTCCACGACCTCGGCGTCCTTGTTGAGGATGGTGACGCGGTCGCGCTTGTTGTCGAAGATCGGCCCCTCGCTGCCGAGGTAGGCCTCGAGCTGCCGCGCGGCGTCCACCTGGTGCTTTCCTTTGCCCGACAAGATCTTCACGGTGTGCCCGGCCGGCACCACCAAGTCGGGCAGATCAAACCGCTTGTTGTCGATGTTCAGCACGCTGTAGCCGCTGAGGTTGACCGGCGCGGTGCTCACGTTGGCCACCCGGAAGTACTCGCCGTTGACGAAGCGGGCGTCCTCGCCGCGGCCGTTGGCGTGGAAGCTGGTGATGTGCAGCTCGTGGGCGTAGCGGGGGTCGCTCCAGATGCCGAGCTTCTGCTGGCGGGCCTGGTCCTGCAGCTGGAGCAAGGTCGCGATGTCGAGGTTGTCGGGCGGGATCTGAAAGACGTGCCCGAGGCCCTTGGCGACGAGCATGGTCGCCAGATCCTCTTCGCCAAACCGGATGCTCGCCACGAGGCGGCCGTAGCCGTCGCGCTTGTCGCCCGGGCCGTAGCTCAGGGTGATCTCCTTCCCCATGATCAGCGCCGCGGCGGCGTTCCGGGCGTCCACGCCGAAGGGCTCGGCGGGCTTGAGCTCGGGGGTGTTGACGCCGCGCAGGCGCACCTTGTCGCCGCTGGCCAAGGTGATGGTGTCGCCGTCGTAGACCTTCACGACCTTTCCACCGGAAGGCACCGGGGCGTCGGCGGCGGGCGGGGCGTCGGCGGCCACCACTGGGGTCGGCGCGACGAAAATGGCGCACAGCAGGCCAAAGACCAGGAGAGGGGAGGGGAGCCGGGCCGGGCGGCCGGTCGAGGGTGCGGGGGTGGGCATGGTCACTCCGGTGCTGGCGCGGGCGCCCGCGCGGGGGCGGTGGTGGCGGCGGCCTGGCCGCGACGGCTGGCCTGCCAGAGCAGGTAGAGGTGGTCGGGGGCCCGGAGCGCGGCGGCCCGGGCGGCGTCGGCCGAGGCGGGCAGGGCGCCCTCGGCCTCGTACAGGGTCGCGAGGGTGTCGAGGTAGTCCGCGCGCTCGGGCTGGACCGACAGGGCGCGCTCGGCCAGCCCGCGGGCCCGATCAAGGTCGGTGCCGGCCAAAGCGAGGTACCACGCTTCGCAATTCCATCCGGCGTCGGCGCGGGGGGCGGAGGCGCAGTCGCGGCGCAGCCCGGCGGTGCGGGCGGCCTCGGCGCGCCCCGGCTGGCCAGCAGCGGACCAGGCGCCGGTCAAAAAGTCGAGCGGGCCGTCATCTAGGTGGATCCGCCCCGCGGCGATCTGGAGCTGCTGGGCGAAGACCGCGGCCATGGCCGGCGGGGCGGCGGCGCCGCGGGCCCCCTCCCGGTGCGGGTCGGCGATGTCCGCGAAGACCCCGAGCGTCATGCCGCTGTGCGGGTAGAGCTCCAGCAGGCGGCTGAGGTGCGCGGCGGCCCCCCAGGCGTCGCCCTCGGCGCTCGCGATCCACGCGCGGCGGATCAAGTGCCCATCGGGGTTTTGGTCGAGGGCGTTGGCCTCGCGCAGGGCCTCGCGGGCCTCGGGCCAGGCCTCGAGCACCCGGGCGGCGTCCGAGAGGGCCACGTAGGCCTCGGCGGACTCGGGGCGGGCCTCGACGGCGGCGCGGGCGAGGCGCAGGCCGTCGGCCGGGGCCCCCCGCAGCCAGGCGGTGTTGACCACGGCGATGATCTCATTGGCGTCCACCAGCTGCGCCGGGCTCAAAGCGGCGAGCAGGGCCTCGGCCCGGTCGAGCTGGCCGGCGTCGCGGTGTAGGCGGGCCAGGAGCACGCGGGCCTCGGTGTCTTCGGGGCGCTGGCGAAGCTGCTTGCGCAGGCGCCGGGCGGCCGCCTCCGGCCGATCGACCGCGGCCAGCCACAGGGCGTGATCGCGGGGCGTGGCGCCGCCCTCGCGCCCCCGCCGCGCCTGAAGGGCCCAACGGTGGATGTCCTGGGGCCGCGGCGCGCGGAGGGGCGGGCTGAGGGCGAAGCGCTGGTCGGGGTAGTCGAAAATGACGCGGTGGTCGCTCAAGCCCTCGTGGCCCAGCAGCCCCGGCAGGCCTTGGGGACCGATGTGGGCCCGGCTCGGCGCGAAGTTGATCCAGGTGGCGTAGACGAGCTTGGCCATGGGCACGCCGCCGATCTCCGCGGCTTGGAGGGGGATCCGACGGGTGGTCCGCAAGAAATTGCTCGGCGGGAGGTCGTCCCCGGCGCCGATGCCGTAGATCGGCTCCTCGGCCTCCCGGGCGGCGGCCTGGAGGGGGCGCGGCGCCGGGCCGCTGAGCAGCAGGCCCCGGGCCCCGGTGTCGATCTCCACAGCGAGGGTCTGGCGCACCGGCGCGCCGTCGATCTCGACCTGCACGGTCAAGGCGGCGCGGGCGTGCTCGCCGTCGAAGAACATCGGCACCGCCTCGGCGGGCAGGCGGAGGGTGCCGGGCCGGTGCAGCTCCAGCACGTTGGCGGGGTAGTCGATCGCGAGCTGAAACTCGCCCCACACGTTGTTCCCGAGGATGCCGTCGATGGTGACGAGGCCGGCTTGATCGGGGAGACCCGGCACGCCCAGCGCG
This sequence comes from Deltaproteobacteria bacterium, assembly GCA_947462115.1. Classification (GTDB taxonomy): domain Bacteria; phylum Myxococcota_A; class UBA796; order UBA796; family UBA2385; genus JAEUKK01. The sequence goes on from CANHON010000003.1 coordinate 12,899, forward strand.
AAAGAGACGTCGTGCAGGGTGAAGCCGCCGAGGCGGACCGAATCCACCACGGCGCTGCTGTAGGCCACGCTGCCGCCGAGGCCGACCAGCTCGCCCTCGGGGGCGCCGGGCCGCAGGTTGAGCTCGGCCGCGGCCTTGGCGGTGAGCACGCTGACGCCGGCGCCGGTGTCGAGCAAAAACATGCGCCGGACGCCATCTCCGAGCTCGGCCTCGACGTAGAGCTTGGTGCCCCCGGGGCTCGGCCGCCAGAGGTCGAGCTCGGCGCTGCGCGGGCCCTCGAGGACCGTGCGGAGCGCTTCGGGGTTCGCGGCCCGGGACGCTCCGGGGCCGGCGGCGACGCCGAGCGCGACGAGCAGGCGGGCGAGGGTGCGTCGCGGCGTCAAGGGGGCTCCTCAGGGGGTCGGGCCCCAGGCAGATGCTACCCCAGCGCCCCGGGCCCGGCCCGGCGCGCGGCGGCCCAGGGCGCGGGTTAGCGGCAGGCCCGCGCGGGTGTCCGCGGGGCGCGGCGGAGCTCAGCGGTGAGGACAGCGTGAAGCAGCCCCTTTCGGTCGGTGTCGTGGGCCTTGGGCCCTGGGGCGCGCGGCTGGCCGCCCGCTGGTCCGGCGCGCCGGGGCTGCGCTGGCTGGGCGCGGCAGAGCGGCGCGGGATCGACGCGGCGGGCGGGCTCGCGACCCGCAGCCTCGAGGCGCTGCTCCAGGACCGGCCCGCGCTGGTCCTGGTCGCCACCGAGCCGGCGGCCCACGAGGCGGTGGCGCTGCGCTGCTTGGCGGCCGGGGCCGCGGTCTTCATCGAGAAGCCACCGGCGCTGGACCTCGACGGCCTGCGCCGGCTGGAGGCCGCGGCCGGACAGCCCGATCGACTGTTCGGGAGCAGCGTCTGGCTCGATGTTCCGATGGTCTCGGCTTGGCTCAGCGCGGCGGCGGGGGTCAGCGGTCGGCGGGCGGTGCGCCTCGTCCGCCACAACCCCGCGGCCCCGGCCCGCGGCCTGGACGAGCTCGTCGATCTGGCCCCACACGACCTGCTGCTGTTGCACACGCTTCAGGGGCGCTTGGCCGATCGGGTCCGGGCGGTGCGCCGGCCGGACGGCGTGCGCGCCGCGCTGCGCTGGGACGACGATCGGCCGCTGCAGGCCATCCTCGACCTGTCCTGGCAGCGGCCCCGGCGGCGGGAGCTGCTGCTGTTGGCCGAGGGCCTCGCGCTGCGGGCGGCGGAGGGCCCGACGGGGCCCATGGACCGGGAAAAAGAGGGCAGGGCAGGGGAAAGGGCAGGGGAAAGGGCAGGGGAAACGACAGGGCGCAGGGACGGCGAGGCCGGGCTGTGGCGCGGCCCCGGCGCGCCCGCTACCCTCCTGACTTACGACGAAGACGACGCGCTGATCGCTGATCCCGTCGATCCCTGGCCCGAAGCCGCCGCCTGGGCCCCGCTGCCCCTGCCGGTGGGGCCAGAGCCCCTGATCGCTGAGCAGCAGCGGATCTTGGGATGGATGGCGGCGCCTGGGCCGGCGCCTCGGGCGGCTTGGCAGGCCCAGCGCCTCGGCGTGGCGGCCCTGGAGGCCCTCCGGCGCAGCCTCGCCGGGGATGGCGGCTGGGTGCGGCCCGCCGCGCCGCCCGCGCCCACGTGGACCGCGGGCTAAGTTCGGCCGCGTCGGGCGGTCATCGCCCGCGCCGAGGAGCGAGCCGATGCCCCCGACCCCGACGAGCACGACCCCGACCAGCCCCATCGAAAAGGCCGATGGATCGGCCACGATGGCGCCGATGCACCACACGCTGCTGGAGCCGGCCCATATGGCGGGCAACGGGGACATCGGCCGCTACGTGTTTTTCCCCGGGGACCGCAGCCGGGCGGCCCGCATCGCCGAGCGGTTTTACGGGGTCGTCACGGTGGAGAACCCGCGCGGGCACACCATTCACATGGGCTGGCTGCCGGGCGCCGACGGCCGCCGCGTCGAGGTGATGAGCGTGGCCAGCGGGATGGGTCCGGGCTCCACCGAGGTCATCCTCCACGAGCTGCTGGCCGTGGGCGCCCGCCGGGTGCTCCGGGTCGGGAGCTGCGGCGCGATGGTCGCCGGCGTGGAGCCGGGCGGCGTCGTCATCGTGACCGGCGCGGTGCGCGACGAGGCCACCACCGGCCACTACGTCCCGCCGGGCTACCCGGCCGTGGCCAGCCCCGACGGCGTGACCGCCCTGAGCCAAGGCGCCCACGACGCTGGCTTGGCCGAGGTGTGCTGGCGGGGCCTGTGCCACACCAAAGCGAGCCTCTATGCCCGTGAGTTCGGACATGGGCCCGCCGGCGACGAGAACCTCCGCTACAAAAACTGGCTCAGCCGGGCCGGCGTGGCGGCCTCGGACATGGAGGCCAGCGTCATCTTCGTCATGTGCGCGACCCATCGGCCCGCGCCCTTGGCGCCGCTGTCGGCGGGCTCGGACTGGGTCCAAGGCGCCTGTGTGCTGGCCGTCTACGCCGGGCACGACAGCGACATGCACCTCGACGAGGCCATCGTGGAGCGGGCCCAAGCGCGCGCCATCGAGGTGGCGATCGCCGGCGTGCTGGCCTGGGATCGCCAGGACCGCGGGCGCTGATCCAAGCACAGACCCACGCACAGCGGCGGCCCAGTCCGCGGGGCGGATTGGGGCTGAAGGGGGCCGATCTGGGCCTCCTTTTCGGGGCTCCCTCAACTTCTGATAAGGTATATTATGTCAAGTGATAAGGATGGGGAGCCGGGGGGCCGCCGGTCGGCCCGCGCCGTGCCCCCAGCCTGTGCCCCCGCGCGCAGCGTCCGCGCTACGCTGCGCCGCGATGCCTGAGCGATCTCCCCAACCGCCCGCCGCGCCCGGCGCCCGCTCCACCCTCGGCCGCTCGGCCGGCCGGCCCTCGGGCGCGCTCCTGCGTGGGCTCCGGGCTTTTGCGCTCGGCGTGGCGGCCCTGAGCTCCGTCTCGGCGGAGTCGCGGCGCCCGGACCCGCCGCCCGAAGCGCCCGCGGTCGTGGACCTGAGCGACGAAAATGGCGTGCTGATCAACCTGTCGGCGCCCTGCGCCCAGCCCGATGGCTGCCCGGACCGGCGCGAGGTCTTCGTGGACACCGCCCGCTTCGGCGTCCCGGGCCAGCCCGGCGGCGTCTGGCTCAGCTACGACTTTGAGCTGGTGACGCGGCCCATCGGCCCCGCCGAGCTGCTGGCCGAAGACGAATTGAGCCTCGCCGTGCGCCTCATCATCAGCGAGGTCGGCGCAGATCGGCTCATGTTCAACCGCTTCGGCGGCTTGGAGGCCATCGGCATCCTCTACACCGTGGACAACCGGCTCGAGCCCGAGGTCTATGATCCGCTGGACATCGCCGCGGCGCCGGTCTTCGAGGGCTGTGGTCGGGCCGGGAGCTTCGCCACCTGCGCCAACCCGGAGCAGTACCTCGGCATGTCGAGCTGGCGGGCGCTGAACCCCCGCAGCCGCTACCGGCCGGCGCTGCTGGAGGCCGCGGTGGACCGCGCGGTGCTGGCCTGGTGGCTGCAAGAGAACCGCTTGGTCGAGGACTTTACCCTCGGCGCCACCAATTACGTGCACCGCTGCGGCGGCGCCGCCTACGCCCTGACCACCCACCACTGCGACGCGCACCTCGGCCGGCCCCGCGGCGACGTCAAGGGCGCCGACCCGCACACCGGGCCCATCGTGTTCCGCGCGCCGGCCAGCTTCGTGCAGCGGCGCGGCTACTACAGCCTCTACGAGAGCGTTCACGTCGATTACGCGCCCTGGTGGGATCTGACCGAGGCCGACGCGTGGCTGGCCGCCCTGGGCACCGCCGCCGCGCTGCCCCCGCTCGGCTCGGGCGCGCTGCCCGAGGATCACGACGAGTCCCTCGACGGCATCGCCGACGCCTTCGGCCCGCCCGAGGACCCCGAGCTCACCGGCCTGCTGCTCCGCGCCCGGCCCCAGGCCCGCTGAACGCCCGCCCAGCCGGTGGATTGCCCTCGCGCTGCCCTGCGCCCGCGCAGCGATCGGGGCGCGCGGGGCCAGAGCGCGGCCGACGGGTGTGGGCCTCGAATAGGGCGAGGGCTGCCCCGTACCGGCGGCCCGCGCTGCGGGGCGCTGCCTCCCGCCGGCACCCCTCCGGTTTCTTACAGCCGCGCGGACATGCTCTTGACAAACCGACCCCTGGTCTTGTTAGGTCAAGGGTGACGAGGGGCTCGGTCCCGATCCAACCGTCCACATCAAGGCCGATTCGGCCAAGGAGACCCGTCATGACGCTGCTTCCCCTGCTGCTCGCCATTGGCCTCGCCAGCCCCGCCGCCCACGCCGGGAAGAAGGGCAAGGGGGGCGACGAGGGCATCGGCCTCCGCCTCAAGTTCAACGCGCCCCTCTACACCACCTCGTCCGACAGCTACCGCGAGGACGGTGAGGAGCCCGAGGGCTTCGAGCCCACCAAGACCAACGCGCTGACCTTCCTCACCGGCACCAACCGCACCGAGATCACCAAGCTCATCGGTGACGGCCTCGAAGTCGGCGGTATCCTCGGCTACTCCAGCGGCAAGACCGTGTTCGACGGCGATGAGACCGGCCTCTACAGCGGCTACACCATCGGCGTCACCGGCGCCTACAACTTCAAGGTGAGCGAGGGCTTCGTCGTCTACGGCCAGCCCCTGATCACCTACAGCAAGATGGGCGGCCAGGCCGATCCCGACGCCGACAAGTTCGGCTTCAAGGGCGTGGGCCTCGGCGCGGACGTCGGCCTGCGCATCAAGCTCGCCAAGAACGTGCACATCGACCCGGCGCTCGAGTACTTCCGCCAGGGCTACAAGCCCTGGTCCGACAACAGCGACTTCGAGAACACCGACCCCGAGGTCTCGTTCGTCAACACCTCGATGGGCCTGCGCCTCGGCCTCGGCGTCAAGTTCTGAGCCGTCGGCGGTCCCGGGCCTCGCCTGGAGCCGCCCCGCCGCCGCCCGCTCGATCTTCGGATCGGGCGGGCGGTCGTCGTTTTGGGGCGCGCCGCCGCCCGAGATACGCGGGCCGTGCGGGGCCGACGCCGCCGGCGTCACCTCCCCGGTCACCTCCCCTATCACCTCCCCCGCTCCTCCCCTCCCCTCCGGCTATCCACGTGAATGACGCGCCCGACGCTGCTCTGGCGGAGGCTGGTCCTGGGCCGGGCGCGGACCTGCGGGCCGCCCTGGAGGTGACCTTCGCGGTCCACCGGCACCTGTTGAGCGCCGGCGAGCGGGTGGTGCTCGACCGCCTCCGGGCCGTGTCGCGCCCTGCCTTGTCGCTGGTCGCGCGCCTGCTCTCGCGCCAGGATCGGCTGCTCGCGGTGGACAAGCTGCGCTACGCCGAAATCTCCGACCTGCCCGCCGCGGTGGCCGAGCTGAGCGCGGCGGGGCTGCTGTGGCGGGCCGCCGACGCCGTGCCGCTGCGGTGGCTCTTAGAGCTCCACGATCTGTCGGCCTGCAAAGCGATGCTTCGGGCCCTGGGCCTCCCCACCTCCGGTCGGCGCGAGGCGCTGGAGGCGCGCTTGCTCGGCGCCGGGGAGGCCCTGCGCCCCCTCGCGGTCCTGCCGGCGGTCCGGCTGCGCTGCCGCTCCACCCTGCGCCGGTGGTGCGCCTACTTCTTGCTCGACCACGAGGGCGATCTCAGCCGGCTGGTGGTGGACCGGCTCGGCATCGTGCGGGCGCCGACCTACACGCCCACCGGCGGGCCCAGCCTGCACCCCTGCCGGCGCGCGGCCCTGGAGGCGGAGGCGGCCCGGGACGACCACCTCGCGCTGATCATCGCGCTGGGCGACGTCGGCCCGGTGGAGGCGCCGCCCGACGCGGCGGCCTTGCAGGGCTGGGCCAGCCGGGCCGAGGCGCGGTTGAGCCCGCCCTGGACGCTGTTGTCGACGCAGCGCCGGTGGTCGGCGGCGCGCTGGGCCCGGCGCAGCCTCGTGCGCCTCGCCGCCGAGCAGGAGAAGCGGGGCGAGCCCGCGGCGGCGCTCGCGCTCTACGGTCGGCTGCTCGCGGCCGAGCCGGCCCCGGCGCTGAGCGTGCGGGCGGCGATGTGCTTGGAGCGCCTCGGTCGGCTGGCGGAGGGGGCGGCGCTGTGCGCGGCAGCGCGGTCGGGGGCGCCCTTGGCCGAGGCCCTGGCCCTCGATCGGACCGGGGCGCGGCTGGCCCGGGCGGCCCGGCGGGGATGGGCCCCCATGCCTCCCCTGCCCTCTCCGGTCGAGCGCCGCTTGAAGCTGCCTTTAGAGCCTGTCGGGGCCTCCGGCGGCCGACCCCTCTACCGGCTCCCGCCCGCCGCTCCGGGCGCGCCGCCGCGCACCGGGGTCGTCGAGGGGGTGGTGGCCGCCGCCCTCGAGGGCCTGGGTCGGCGGGTGCTGTTCGCCGAGAACACCCCCTGGACGAGCATCTTCGCGTTGATCTTCCGCGAGGAGCTGTTCATGCCGGTCTGGGGCGCCCTGCCCGGCCCCCTGCTCGCCGCCCCCCTGGATCTGGGCGGGGCGGACTTTTTCGCCGCGCGCGCCTCGGCCCTCGAGGCCCGGCTGGCCCAGGTCGAGGCCGGCCACGGCCCCCAGCTCCTCCTCGAGAATGGCGTGCAGTACGCTGGAGAGCAGATCCGTGGCCTGAGCTGGTCGGCCTGGCCCCTGCCCGAGCTCGCCAAGCTCTGCGCGGCGCTCGGCGGCCCTGCCCTGGCGACGATCCTGCGGGTCTTCGCGCTGGATCACCGGGCGGCGGGCCGCGGCCTGCCCGATCTCATCGCCCTGCCCGGCGAAGGTGGGCGTCTGCCGGGCCTTTTCCCCGGCGTGCTCCCTGCGGGCCTGCTGCTCATCGAGGTCAAGGGCCCGCGCGACAGCCTCCGGGACGAGCAGCGGGCCTGGCTCCACCGGCTGCAGTCCGCGGGGGTGGCGGCCGAGCTGTGGTGGGTGGGCCCGACCGCAGAGGGATAGGGCGGCGGGTGGAGCGCCTGCCCCGGGGCCCCACGGAGCCCGCCGATGCCGCCGATCTTTCGCCCGGATGATGCCACGCCGCTCGTCCACCTCTACCGGGGTGAGCTCGCCCGCATGACCGCCTACCGGGCGCGCCTCGACACCACGACCAACTGGGCGATCGGGGCCACGGTCGGCGTCCTCACCTTCGCGCTGGGCAGCCCCGCGGTCCCGCACGCGATCTTCCTCATCCCCTACGCGCTCAACCTGCTGTTCGCGATGATCGAAGCGCGCCGATTTCAAGACTTTGAGCTCAGTCGGCTGCGGGTGCGCCTCATCGAGCGCGGCCTGTACGCGCCCCAATTCGGCGGGGGTGCGCCGGCGGGCTGGGCGGAGGCCCTGGCCTCCAGCCTCGACGCGCCCCGCTCCTCGCTGTCCTTGACCGCGGCGCTCGCGCATCGCCTTCGCCGGAATTACCTGTGGCTGCTGATCGCCACCTATGCGGGCTGGTTGGTCGACCTCTGGACCTTGGGCGCAGGCCCGGTTCAAGGCGCCGCCTCGGGGCCGGTCGACGCCCTGGTCGTCGTCGGCGCGGGCGCCGCCCTGCTGCTCCCCTGGGCCGGGCTCGCCGCCCGGAGCCCGGTGATCGAGCACGGATAAGGTTGGTTGATCCCTGGGATCAGCGGCCAGGCAGCAGCAGGGACAAGGGGAAGGCCCGGCGCCGACCGGGGCGCTCCAGGCAGGTGGCCTCGTCCGCCGCCACGAGGCGCCGCAGGGCGGTGATGAGGGCCTGCTCGGCGCCGCGCACCGCGGTGGTCGCCGTTTTGCGCCGGTCGGCCACGGTGGCGGTGCGGGCGCGGGCGCGCTGGAGACCGCGGGAGAGCTGGCGTCCCTCCTCGATAAAGCCGGCGTCCAACCCGTGGGGGGCGAGGACCGCGGCCAGGCCGTCGAGCTCCGGCAGCACCCGCGCGAGCTCGGCCTCGACCCCGGCCCCGCGGGCCCGCGGCAGGGCGCGGTAGCCGAGGCGCTGGGGGAAAATGCCCTCGGGATCGGCACCCCCGGCTGCGGCGAGCCGGGCCCGGGCGTGCAAGCGGGCGAGCCAGCGGAAGCCCTCCTCGGCGAGCAGGCGGTCCTGCTCCCGCTCCTCATCGAGGGCCGCGCTGAGCTGGACCTGGTCGGCCCGCGCGGTGGCCAGGGCGAGCACGGCGTCCTCCAGCTCGAAGGTGAAGCGCACGCCCTCCAGGCCGACCGCGCTGAGCTCAGCGCGCAGATCAGCGTTCTCCGGGGCGCGGAGCAGGTCGAGGCTCGCGCGGGCCTGGTCGAGCAGGCGCTCGGGCGAGACCTTGAAGGCGGCGATGGGCGCGGGCATGTGCCCTCTCCTCTCGGTGCGGCTCGGTGGTCGTCGCTGCCCGCAGGCTCAGCCGAGCAGCAGGTGGCAGACCCGCCGCATGAGCGGACGGAGGCTTCGGTGGGTCACGAGGCGAGCGGCGAGCTCGGGCGCGAACCAGCCGACCTCCAGCACCCCTTCGCGGGCGGGCGGGGCCCAGTCGGTGGCGCGCTCGGGCGTGTCGAAGAGGAACATGTGGAGGGTCTTGAGGCGGGGCTGCCCGTCGGGGGTCTGGAAGCCGTAGCGGATGTAGCCGAGTGTCTCGATCGGACGCAGGCCCATGTTCCGCCCCATCTCCTCTTGGATCTCGCGGGCCGCGGCCAGCACCGGGCTCTCCCCTTGCTCCAGCTTGCCCTTCGCGACCTCCCAGGTGATGCCGCTGCGGCGCTGCACCTTGATGAGGGCGAGCTCCGGGCCCTCGGGGCCGAAGTAGACCGGGATGCCCCCCGCGCTCACCTGCTCGGCGAAGTTGGGCCGCAGGTTGAGCACATGGCGCAGCGGCACCGCCTCGGTCTGCCAGAGGCCTTGGCCGTTCTTCTCGAAGCGGCAGCCGTCGCGCTGGGCCCGGCTCACGTCTACATAGAGCACGAGCGGATCTTCGACCTGGCGGTGCGCGACCTGCCAGGCCTGGCCCTCGTGCCGCGACAGGTAGACCGGCCGGCCGCCCCGGACCTCCAGCGCGCCGCGGGCCTGGAGCTTGCGCACCCGCCGCTCGGAGGTGGCGTGGTACAGGATGTCCGGTGGGCTCCCGAGGCTCCGCGGGGGCGCGCGCCTGGACCAGGCCCGGCCCGTGTCCTCCTCGACGGCCGCGGGCGCGCGCACATCGGCGGGGCGCGGCTTTGCGTCGGCGGTGGACAAGGGGGCTCCGGCGGATCGGGGTCGGTGCGGCGGTCGGGGCGTCCGCAGGGCTTAGGCTGCCGATGCGGCGCGCGCCCTGTCAAGCGGATGGCCTGCTGCTGCCGCCCCTCGTCGCGCGGGGCGGGCGGCCGGGTGGCGCGGGTCAAGCCTCGGGGTCTACCACGTGGCGCCAGAGGCGGTCGGCCTCGACCGCGGCCGACTTGGCCTGCTCGGCGAACCACCGCCAGCGCTCGAGCGGGTCTGCGGGCGGCGGTGCGCCGGCGAGATCAACGGCGGGGCGGTCATCTTCGACGAAGCGCCCCCCAAACAACCGAAAGGTGGCGAGCAGCCCCTCGTGGGCGGCTTGGGCCTCCCCGATCGCCCCCAGGGCCGCGGGCAGGCCGCGGGCGACGGCCTCGGCGGCGGGTCCGGCGCTGGGCAGGGCGACCTCGCGGGGCAGCGCGCAGAGCGGCGTCAGCAAGGACAAGGCGCCGGTCAGCAGGGCCGCGACCTCAACGTCGGCCTCGGCGAGGCGGGCGGCGCGCTGCAGCCAGCTGCGGGTGGCCGGGCGGGTGGTGGTGGGCAACCGCGCGAGGATGGCCTCCAGTCGGCCATCTTCGATCGAGGCCAGGGCGTCCTCGAGGGCGAGGGGCGAGGGCAGCGGATCGGGCAGCGGACCGCCGGGCAGCAGCGCGTGCTGAAGGGCCGGCTCTCGCGCCCCGCCGAGCAGGCCGGCGGCCGCCCGCTGCAGCAGGGCCGCGCGCTCCAGGGGCGCCAGCGGCGCGTTGAGGCAGAGGTCGAGCAAGGACAGCTCGACCGGAAGGCCGCGGGCGTCCATCGCGCGGCAGACGCCTTGGCCCAGCGCCCGGCGCTCCCCGCTCGCCTCCCGGCACAGGCGGGCGAGCGCCGCGGTGGCCGGGTGCTCGCCCCGACCGGCCCGGTCGACCCGGAACCACGGCCCGCAGCCGTCCACATCGACGCTGACCATCAGCGGCGCGTCCGCTGGGCCCGGGAAGATGATCAGGCCCTGCTTTCCGCAGCGCTGGCCGACGCCGCAGCTCGCCAGCACCGGGCTGTAGACCACGGCCGGGCCGAACACGGGGCTGATCTCGGCGGGATCGCCGACGATGTGGACCTCGATGCGCTGGGCGAACTGGCGGCCGCGCGACATGAGCAGCACGGCGGCGACCAGGGCTTGCGGGCTGCTGCCGCGAAGGGCGACGATCATTCGGGGCTCCGTGCTCCAGGGGGGTCAGGCTATCGGTCGGCGCCCGCCGGGGCGACCGGGCGTCGGCCGCCGAAGCTGCTGAGGGCCGCCGCCGGCACCAGCACCCAGCTCAGGTTGGCGAGCGCGGTGATGGCCCCCAAGGTGGGGCCCCAGATCAACGTGATGCAGGCCGTTCCTAACACCCACAGCGCCGTGAGCGCGAGGCCCCGCGCGCGCGCCTCGTGGGGCGCGGTGTCGGACTCCCGCAGCCCGGCGACCTGCTTGAGCTCGGCGGTCCCCGCGGCGTAGCCCGGCCACAGCAGCGCGAGGCTGAGGTGGCGGCCCGCGAAGGCGCCGATGAGGCCGAAGCCGGCGGAGAGGACCACGGCGGCGGGTCTGCCGGGAAACTCCGCGCCCATGACGCCGAGGTAGACGAAGGGCAGCGCGGTGGCCAGCAGGGCGGTGAGGACCCCCGCGCCGCCGAAGCCGAGCCGCAGGAGGCGCGGCGGTCGTCGCCCCCGGGCCTGGGCGGCCGGCGTCGGGCCGAAGAAGCGCTGGCGCTTCTCGCCGGTGCCGAGGCTCATCTCGATGTGATCGACGGTCAGCTCAGCGATCACGAGCTGGTGCGCCTGGGGGACCTCCGGCAGCCACGGCTCCAAGGCCGAGCGGTCGGGCGCGCGGGCGACCGGACCGACCAGCCAGCCGCGGCCGAGCAGCCGCAGGGCGTACTCCCCGGCGGGGGCCCGGGCCTGCAGCTCCAGCACCGAGGAGCGGAGCAGGCCGGCGCGGATCGGGCCCCGCGGATGGAGGAAGACGATGATCTTGTCGTCGAAGGGCGCTACGGACGCCCGCTCGACGGCCGAGGCCTCGCCCTGGTCGGGGTCTACCCGCAGCTCGACCGCGCCGTGGTAGGCCAGGATGCGGACGAGCTCGGCGGGCAGCTCGTTGGGCACGCTCAGGCCCGCTCGACGGTCAGGGCGAAGGGCTGCCCGTCGAGGTCGGCCGGCGCCCCTTCGTCGAGCTGCAGATCGAGGGTGGTGGCCAGGGTGTCGTGGCGGATGCGCGGGCCGAAGCGCTCGGCCGACCGCAGCACCGCCGCCCCGCCGCGCAGCTCCACCCGGATGCGGTCGGTGTAGCCGAGGTCCAGCTCCTTTCGGACCGAGGCGATCCGGTTGACCAGCTCGCGGGCCAGGCCCTCTTCGCGCAGATCGTCGTCGAGCTCGGCGTGGAGCGCCACCACCGCGCTGGCCGAGCCCAGGGCGCGGAAGCCCTCCTTGGGCTGAACCTCGACCAGCACGTCGTCTTCGGACAGGGTGACCGGCCCGGAGTCGAGCGCCACGGTGTAGCCGCCGGCGAGCAGCCCCGCCCGCACCGCCGCGGGGTCGGCGGACTGCAGCGCGGCCGCGCAGGCCTTCATCTCTTTGCCCAGGCGCTTGCCGAGGTTGGGGTAGTTGGGCTTCACCCGGAAGTCCACGAAGCGGGCGGCCTCGGCCCCGAAGTGGACCTCGCGCACGTTGAGCTCGTCGGTGAGCAAGGGCACGAGCGCGGCGAGGCGCTCGGCGCGGCTGGCGTCGGCGAGCATCACCTCGGCGGCGCGGAGGGGCTGGCGCACGCGCACGCCCACCTGACCCCGGGCGGCGAGGCCCAAGCTCGCGAGCTCGCGGATGAGCGCCATGTCGGCGCCCAGCTCCAGATCGGGGGCGGCGCTCGGGCGCGGCCAGGCCGCCATGTGCACGGACTCGGCGCCGCCGACCAGGCCCGGGCCGCCGAGGCGCAGGTACATGGCCTCGGCCATGAAGGGCACAAAAGGCGCGATGACCTTCGAGACGTCGAGCAGCACGCCAAAGAGCGTGGAGAGCGCGTCGAGGGTGTCCTCGCCTTCGCCCCAGAAGCGGTCGCGGGACCGGCGCACGTACCAGTTGCTCAGGCCGTCCACGAAGGCCGAGATGGCCCGGGCCGCCTCGTAGATGCGGTACTGGTCGAGCTGCTCGGTGACGGTGTGGATCAGCGCGTCGCGCTCGCTGCGGATCCACCGATCCAGCACCTGGGTGCTCGGGCGGTCCGCGTGGAGGGCCGGGTCAAAGCCGGCGATGTTCGCGTAGATCGAGAAGAAGGAGAAGACGTTGCCGAGCCGCAGGTGGAACTCGCGCTGGCCCTCGCGGATGGCGCGCAGGCTCAGGCGGGTGTTCGTCCACGGGGCGTTGGCGGCGTAGAACAGCCAGCGGAAGGCGTCGGCGCCGGGCGGCTCGAAGGGCGCGTGCAGCCAGATGGTGCTGGGGTTGCCGAGGGCGGCGAGGGTGTCGGGGTGCAGGGCCACCCGCTCTTTGCCGCGCGAGGGGCCCTCTTTGAGGGTGACGTGCAGGCCGCCCGCTTCGAGCTCGCCCACCGTCAGGCGCAGGCGCTCCTTGGCGCCCAGATCGATGCTGCGGACCGAGGCCTTGCCCATGCCGAGCTCATCGGGCTTGAGGGCCGGGTCGGCCACCACCGACATCTTCATCCGGCCGCGCAGCACGAGGTCGGGCGAGGTGTAGTTACCCGAAGACTTGCTCTCCTTCTTGCCCTCCATATCGCAGACATGGCCGAGCACCACGCAATTGCGGTAGGGGCGCGGCAGCCCGCGGGCCTCTGCGTCGAAGGGCAGGCCGTGGGCGGCGCAGGTCTCCGCGTCGAACAGCATGGTGGAGATCATCAGCAGGCTGTAGAACCAGCCGCGGGTCTGGTCTACGGCCTCGGAGATGAAGTCCGCCGGGAAGCTCTCGCGGAATTGCTCGACCCCTTGGTGCGGGAAGCCGAACTGGGCGAAGGGCATGCAGCCGGAGTCGAACCAGCAGTCGATGACCTCGGTGACCCGGCTCATCGTTCCGCTGCAGGCCGCGCACGGCACGGTGACCCGGTCGATCCAGGGCTTGTGCACCTGGAGATGCCGATCGACCCCCTCGGCGAAGCCCGTCGCGCCCGCGGCCTCGAGCGCCGCCACGCTCGGGAAGCTCTGGCGCGCGCCGCAGGACCCGCAGGTCCAGATCGGCAGGGGGGTGCCCCAGAAGCGCTCGCGGGAGAGGGCCCAGTCCACGTTGTTTCGGAGGAAGTCGCCGAAGCGGCCGTCCCGGATGTGCTCGGGCAGCCAGCCGACCGCGGCGTTGTTGGCCAGCGCCTCGTCCTTGAAGGCCGTCGTGCGGATGAACCAGCCCGGACGGGCCAGCTGCATCAGAGGGTCATCCTTGGACCGCGGCGAGAAGGGGTAGCTGTGCTTGATCTGCTCCTGCTTGAACAGCAGGCCGCGCTCCTTGAGGTCGCGCATGATGGGGCCGTCGGCGGCCTTGAATTGCAGGCCGCGGGCCCACTCCGGCGCCGTCGCCACCACCCGGCCGTCGGGGCCGACGAGCTGGAGGATGCCGATGCCCTTCTCCAGGGCGAGCTTGTGGTCGTCTTCGCCATAGGCGGGAGCGGTGTGTACGACGCCGGTCTGGTCGAGCGCGACGTGGGCGCCGCAGACGATGCGGTGCGCCTCGCCGCCGGTGGGCTCGGCCCAGCGGAAGGGCGGGCTGTAGCGCAGGCCTTCGAGCTCGGCGCCGGTCATGCGCTCAAGCACCTCGGCGCCCTCGGGCAGCAGGGCCTCGGCCATGAGGATGGTCTCGGCGCTGTCGTCGCCGGTCGGGATCCGGGCGATGGCGTAGGTGTGCTTGGGGTTGACGGCCAGCGCGGTGTTGGAGGGCAAGGTCCAGGGGGTGGTGGTCCAGGCCAGCACGCTCACGTCGGGGCGGTCGAGCAGCGGGAAGCGGACGGTGACGCTGGGATCGAAGACGTCGCGGTAGCCTTCGCCCACCTCGCCGCTGGACAAGGCGGTGCCGCCCTCGGGCCACCACCACACGACCTTGAGGCCCTGGTACAGCAAGCCCCGCTGGTGGAGCTGGTCGAGGGCCCACCACACGCTCTCGACGTAGCTGCGGTGGTAGGTGACGTAGGCGTCGTCGAGGTCCACCCAGAAGCCGACCCGCTTGGTGAGGGTCTCCCACTCGTGGGTGTACTTGAAGACCGACTGGATGCACTTCTCGGCGAAGTTGTCGAGGCCGTAGGCGAGCACGGCCTCGCGCGCGTTGCCGGCGCCGGCGTCGCGCATGCCGAGCTCTTTCTCGACCTCGATCTCCACGGGGAGGCCGTGGGTGTCCCAGCCGGCCTTGCGGTCCACGTGGAAACCCCGCATGGTCTTGTACCGGGGCAGCAAGTCCTTGATCACGCGGGTGAGCACGTGGCCGTTGTGGGGCGTGCCGTTGGCCGTGGGCGGCCCCTCGTAGAAGACGAACCGCGGCCGACCCTTGGAGGCGTCGAGGCACTTCTTGAAGATGCCGGCCTCGTCCCAGAACTGGAGGACCTCATCTTCGAGTGCGACTGGGGAGGGAAGCTCGCGGAACATCGGGTCTCCGAAGGAATTGCGGGGTGCAGGCGGCGGCCACATCGCCCCGGGGGCGGGCGGGCAGCGCAGGGGCCCGGCGGTCGCGCAGGCCTAACCACCCGACCGGCGCTTGGGTCGGGCAGAAGCTGTCCGCCCGCCCCTCCCCTCCCCGCGCTTCGCCGCGCGCTCCGAAAAACAACACCGCCGCCAGAGACCAGCTCGGGCGGCGGCGGCGCGCCGAGGCCCCGGGGGGCCACGGCGGTCAGCGGTGCGGCTTATTCGTCGTTGTTGGACGAATCGACGCGGTGCATACCGGCCTGGGCCAGCTTGCGGCCCAGATCGCCCATCACGTCGCCGAGGCGGCTGCTGCCGTCGCCCTGGTTGGCCATGTAGGCCTGGACGCTGCCCTCGGTCTCGCCGCGCTCGCTGGCGCCGCGCTCCGACAGGCTGATCTTGTGGTCGTGCTGGTCGATGCGGCGGACCTCAACGATGAGCTCCTTGCCGTCGGGGTAGTTGGCGTTCCAATCGCCCTCGGCCTGCACCAGCTCGGACATGTGCACGAGGCCCTCGACGCCCTCTTCGATCTCGACGAACACGCCGAAGTCGGTGCGGCTGACGACCTTGCCCTTGACCACCTGGCCGAGGAAGTAGCGGGCCTGCACGGAGTACCAGGGATCTTCGCGCAGCTGCTTGATGCCGAGGCTGAAGCGCTCGTTGACCTTGTCGATGTTGAGGACGCGGGCCTCCACGTCGTCACCCTTCTTGAAGACCTCGGAGGGGTGCTTGACGCGCTGCGACCAGGACAGGTCGGAGATGTGCACCAGGCCGTCGATGCCCTCTTCGATGCCGACGAACAGGCCGAAGTCGGTGATGTTCCGGACCTTGCCCTGCACGATGGAGCCGATGGGGTAGCGCTCCTCGACGAGCTCCCAGGGGTTCTGCTCGAGCTCGCGCATGCTGAGGCTGATGCGCTTGTTCTCGACGTCCACGCCGATGACCTTGGCCTCGACGAGATCGTTGAGCTGGACGAGCTTGCTGGGGTGCTTGACCCGCTTGTTCCAGGTCATCTCGGAGATGTGGACGAGGCCCTCGATGCCGTCCTCGAGCTCCACGAAGATGCCGTAGTCGGGCATCGAGACGACCTTGCCGCGGACGATGGCGCCGACGGGGTACTTGAGGTCGACCTCCTCCCACGGATCGGGCCGGATCTGCTTGTAGCCGAGGCTGACGCGCTGGGTGTCCGGGTCGAACTTGAGGATCTTGACCTCGAGGGCCTGACCGACCTCCACCATCTCGGAGGGGTGGTTGATGCGGCCGTAGGTCATGTCGGTGATGTGGAGCAGGCCGTCGATGCCGCCCAGGTCGATGAAGGCGCCGTAGTCGGTGATGTTCTTCACCACGCCCTTCATCACGACGCCCACCTGGAGATCCTTGAGGGTCTCCTTGCGCTGGCGCTGGCGCTCCTCCTCGAGGAGGACGCGGCGGGACAGCACGATGTTGCCGCGGCGCTTGTTGAACTTGATGATCTTGAAGTCGAGGGTCTCACCGATGAGCTTCTCGAGGTTCTTGACGGGGCGCAGGTCCACCTGGCTGCCCGGCAGGAAGGCCTTGACGCCGATGTCGACGTTGAGGCCGCCCTTGACGCGGCTCTGCACGATGCCGGTGACGATGGCGTCGGCCTCGTAGGCCTTGGAGATCTCCTCCCAGGCCTTCATCTCGTCGGCCCGGCGCTTGGAGAGGGTCAGCTGGCCCTCCTCCTCGCTCATGGCGCCCAAGTACACGTCCACCGTGTCGCCGACGGCGATGGTGAGGTTGCCCTCTTCATCGCGGAACTCGTTGGCGGGGATGACGCCCTCGGCCTTGTAGCCGACGTCGACGATGACGCGGTCGCCGTCGATCTCGATGACGCGGCCGGTGACCACGGTCTGCTCGCGGATGCTCGCGCTCTCGAGGTAGTCGTCGAAAAAGCTCGCGAAGTCGTCGTTGCCAATGGCAGCGAGGTCGGCGTCAAGGGACAGGTTGGAAGTGGACATACAGGTATTTGCCTCGGGGGTCTTCGCGGGGTGCGGAGACGCTGGGTTCACGATGGGAAGCTCGATCCGCGGCGCCCGAGACCACCTCGGCGCCGACTCAGTGGCCGCGTTCCCATCGCGGTCGCACCGGGGTCCCCCCAGGGCCCACGGGCAGCGCCGGAGGGCGTGGCCATGGCGTCAACCCCAGCGGGGCGGACAGGTCGGGGGAACGCGGCGGCGTAGCGCGACGATCACGTTGGGGCAAGCGCAGCGGGCGGTGGACCCGGTCCAAAAGGCGCTCCCTGGCCGCGCGCGAAGCCACCGCCGAGGCCCCGTCGGGAGCCGCGGCTCAGCTCCGGGCCTCGACCAAGGCGAGGACCTCGGTGAGCACCTCCTCCGGGGTGCGGCCGGTGCTGTCGACCACCACGGCGTCGTCGGCGCACAGCAGCGGCGCGGCGGCCCGGCCCTTGTCTTGGGCGTCCCGGGCGATGATCTCGTGGAGGACTGTCTTTTGCTCGACGTCCTCACCTTTGGCGCGGAGCTCCCGGAAGCGACGGCCGGCGCGCTCCTCGGCCGAGGCGTCGAGGTAGATCTTGAGGCCGGCGTCCTTGAGCACCACGGTGCCGATGTCTCGGCCGTCCATCACCACGCCGCCGGCCGCCCCCAAGGCGCGCTGAAACGCCAACAGCGCCGCCCGCACCTCGGGGAGCACCGCCACGTCCGAGGCGGCCCGGCCCACGACCTCGTTGCGAATGGCGTCCGAGAGGTCCGCTTCGCCGTCGTAGATGCGCAGGCCGGCGGAGGTCCAGCCAAAGCGGAGCGCGAGCCCGGCCGCCAGGGCGCCGACCGCCGGCCCATCCCGGAGGTCGAGCCCGGCCTCGGTCGCCCGCAGCCCGACCACCCGGTAGAGCGCGCCGGTGTCGATGTAGGAGAAGCCGAGCTTCTGGGCCAGGAGGCGCGCCATCGTCCCCTTGCCGGAGGAGGCGGGGCCGTCGATGGCGATCGTGAGCTTGGGCGGGGTGTTCATGGCGCTAGTCCCTGGGCTCTCGGAGGCCCGATAGATCGGTGAGGAAGCTTGGGTACGACACGGAGATGGCCTCGGCGCCGTCGATCGTGGTCTCCCCCTCGGCGAGGCAGGCCGCCACGCACCCGGCCATCGCGATGCGGTGATCGCCCGCCGCGCTGATCCGGCCGCCCTGCAGCCGCGCGCCGCCCTGCACCCGCAGGCCGTCGGGGCGCTCTTCAGCGCTCGCCCCCAAGGCGCGGAGCAGGTCGAGGGTCGAGCGGATCCGGTCGGACTCCTTCACCCGCAGCTCGGCGGCGTCGCGGATCTCGGTGGGGCCCTTGGCCACCGCGGCCGCCACCGCGAGCACCGGCAGCTCGTCGATGAGGGTGGGCACCTCGTCGCCGCCGATCTCGACGCCCTGGAGCGCCGCCGACCGCACGCGCAGATCGGCGACCGGCTCGCCGTTGACGTCTCGGGCGTCCAGCACGTCAATCTGCGCGCCCATGCGCCGAAGGACCCGCAGCACGCCGTCGCGGGTGGGGTTCAGCCCGCAGCCGAGGAGGCGCAGGTCCGAGCCGGGCACGATGCTGGCCGCGACCAACCAGAAGGCCGCGGAGGAGATGTCGCCGGGCACCGCCACGTCGGCGGCCCGAAGGCGCTGGCCAGCTTCGATGCGGATCCATCCGGGGCCTTGCTCGAGGTGCACGCCCA
>CANHON010000004.1 GCA_947462115.1 Deltaproteobacteria bacterium
CTTTGGCCGCCCTGAGGGTGGATCAGTTTGGGCGCCCATTGACATTGAAGCCAGGGTCGAGCGGCGGGCGCCCGCGCTTGCGCGCCAGCGCTGCCTCACCGCCCTTGTCCCGTGCTCGCCGCCTGTCGTGCAGGTGCGAGGAGTAGAGCCCCTCGCGTCGGAGGATCTCCCCGATGCTACCGTCGTTGGCGAGAGCGGCATCGCACTCGGCGAGCACCCTGGCTTTGTACTCGGCGGTGAACGTGCGGCGGCGCCCCGCGCGCTCGTCGGCAGGTTCGGGGAGAAGTGTGGGCTTTGTCACCGGGGGCGTCATGGGTCCTTCGGGCTGCCCTGCTCGGTAAAATCGAAGGCGCGTCCTGTCTAAACCATGTTGACACAGATGGAACCGCCGACGGCGCGTAAAGCCGGCTTGCCCAGGTGCGCAGGGACCGCCCATCCACGCCGTTCTCGGCGCACCCCTCGGGTAGGGGGAACTTGGACGCCTGCCAGTCGGCGAGCAGCCCGGGGGCGTCGGCTTGGGTGATGGGACGGCGCGGTGGGGACCTGGTGACCTCCGGCCGGCAAGATCACCCGATACTGGGGCAAAGGGGCCCCCGATGCCTTGGGGCTTGCAAGGTGACGAGGCCCGGCCCTGCGGCGGGTCGCTTCGGACGCAGCTATCGGGCGGTGCGGCTGGAGATCCGCCTTCAGTCTCGCCCAGCGAGCCGGAGAAAGGCCTGGGTCGTGGCGTGCTGGGGGTCGCCGAAGACCTCGGCTGGTGGGCCGCTCTCGACGTCGTAGCCGTCTGCGAAGACGTGCACACGGTCGGCCACCTCGCGGGCAAAGGACATCGAGTGGGTCACGACGATCATGGTCTGGCCGCCTCGCGCGAGGTCCTCCATCACTTTGAGAACTTCGCCGGCCATCACGGGGTCGAGGGCGGAGGTGGGCTCGTCGAAAAGGATGACCTCGGGCTCCATCACGAGGGTTCGGGCGATGCTCACCCGCTGCTGTTGTCCGCCGGAGAGGTCGCGCGGGTACGCGTCCTTTTTGGCGAGCAGCCCGACGCGGTCCAGCAGCTTCTCGGCGCGCGCCCGGGCCACCTCCTCGGGCTCGCCCCGCACGGTGACCGGCGCGAGGGTCAGGTTCTGCAGGACCGTGAGGTGGGGAAAAAGGTTGAATTGTTGGAAGACGAAGCCGACCCGCTGGCGCACCCGCTGGAGGAGGGCCGCGTCCCGCTGGGGATGGGTCTGCGGGCTCAGGGTGTGCTCGCCGATGGTCACCCGGCCGCCCTGGAAGGGCTCGAGCCCGTTGAGGCAGCGGAGGAAGGTAGACTTTCCGCCGCCGCTCGGGCCGATGATGGCGTCCACGTTGCCCTTCTCGACGGTGAAGCTGATCCCCTTGATGACCTGGAGGGGGCCGTGGTGTTTGATGAGGCCTTCGACGGTGATCATGCCGATACCCCCCCAAGGCGTGCTTCGATGCGACGAGAGATAAGGGACATCGGATAGGACATCAGCAGATAGAGCATCGCGGTCATGAGCATCAGCTCGACGGTGGCTTGGGTGGACATGGAGAGGACCGAGAACCGTTTGGTCAGCTCGACGAGGGTCACGACCGAGACGACGGAGGTGTCCTTGAACAGCGCGATGAAGTCGTTGACGACGGGCGGGATGACGATGCGGACCGCTTGCGGAACGATGATCTTCTGGAGGGCTTGGCCGCGGGTCATGCCCAGCGAGAGCGCCGCCTCCAGCTGACCCCCGGGCACCGCCTGAAGCCCAGCTCGGTAGATCTCTGATTCGTAGGCCGAGTAGTTAATCGCCAAGCCGAGGATGCCGGTCCAGAAGGCCGGGATGCTCACCCCCACCTCCGGCAACATGAAGAAGATGAAGTAGAGCTGCAGCATCAGCGGCGTGCCGCGCAAGAACTCGACGTATGCGGTGAGCGGCAAGCGCAGCCACGCGGGGCCATAGAGCCGGCCGAGGGCCACCAAGAGGCCGATGAGCACCGCCATGGGGAAGCTGATGGCCGCCAGGATGACGGTCAGGCCTGCCGACTCCAGCAAGATGCCGCCGTAGCTGGTCACCACCTCCCAGCCGCGCTTGCGCACCTCGGTGGTCACGACCTCCTGCGTGGGCAGGGCGTTCACCTCGACCTCGACCCGGGTGGCCTGGTGCTGACCGTAAAACTTGCCCATCTCTGCGACGGCCTGGAGCTCCGCTTGCTGGTCGTCCCAGATCCCGTACTTGCTGTAGATGGCCTGCTGCTCGCCGTTCCGGTTGAGCAGGATGAGCGCCGTATTGAGCTGGTCCCGCAGCCCGAGCTCGCCGTCTTTGACGAAGATGACGTAGTAGCCGGGGGCGACGGGCTCCCCGGCGGCGGACAGCGCCGGGAAGCGGGGCGCGTAGAACCGGGCGATGGGGGTGTCTTGCAGGGTCGCGTCGAGCTTGCCGGTCTCGACCTCGCGCATGGCGTCGGTGCTGCCGTCGTAGGCGATGACGGTGCAGCGCACGTCGCCCTCGCCGCAGACCTCGCGCATGGTGACCTCGGCGGCTGAGCCGGTCAGCACGCCAACCTTGGCCTTCTGGCCGTCGGGCGGCGCCTTGAGCTGGTCCCAGCCCTTCCAGATGGGGTCGCCCTTCCGAACCATGAGCTGCAGCCCATAGACGTAGTAGGGGATCGTGGCCTCCATCACGTCGAGGCGCTCGTCGTCGTACTCGTAGCCGTTGAGGACGATGTCGCACTTGTCGGTGCGGAGCATGTCGGGCAGCTTGTCCCATTGCCCCTGGACGAACTCTGGCTTGACCTTCAGATAAGCCGCGAGCTGCGCCGCTAAATCGACCTCGAAGCCAGTGACCTCGCTGGGATCGTCATCCTTGGGGTAGACGAAGGGGCCCCCGCCTTCCTGATCGGCGCACCAGCGCAGCGTGCCCCGCTGCTGCACGGCCTCGAGCTGGTCTGCCGCTGCAGGCGTGGCGACGAGAGCGATGAGAATAACGACCAGCGCGCTAATCAGCGAAAGGGCGCCTGAGCCGGCGCGGGGGAGCGCGCGCGGGGCAGCGGTGTGGTCCATGGGCGGACTCCAGTCGGTTGGATGCGGGGCGGCGCCAGGCGGGGGCGCTTGGGTCCGTTCGGCGGCGCTCGCCGCCGGGGCTCAAGTGTCGGGTTCGCCGTCCAGCGCGCCATCGTCGGGTTCGCTGCGGAACAAAGACAGGCCCAGGAAGACCCCAGGCACCGGCGCGGAGCCCAGGGCGTCGAGCTTGGCCTCGAGGCTGATGAGGACCGGGTCGGCAGGGGCGTAGCGGGCGCCGACGCTCGCGGTGGCGCGACGGAGGCCGGGCTCGGCGACCAGCACCGCGCCCTCGGGGTCCCAGAGGGACTCCAGGCGGGCGACCGGCTGGAGGGCGGCCTCCGGCAGCGCGTTGAGCACGAGCTGACCGGTGAAGAAGGGCGCGCCGGCGCTCAGCCCGAGCGAGGTGTCCACCGCCACGGACAGCTGGTCGTGCGGGTAGAGCTCCACGCTGCCATACGCGGCGTAATAGGCCTCGGATGGGTAGGCTGCGACCCCGGACCAGGTGCCGAAGGCCTCCTGCTCGGTGGCGATGCCCGCGCCGACCACGAAGGGGGGCGGCTGCACGCCGAAGTCGAGGTCCTGGCCGGCGAACACAAAAAGGGCCGTGCCGTCCTCCAGGCTGAGCTCGGCCTCGGCGCCGCGGATCCGGCCGAGGCTGGCGCCGGTGAACAGCAGGCTGAAGGTGGGCAGGTAGTTGTCCCACTCGTCCCAGTCCTCGAGGCTGATCGCGGGGTTGACCACGCCTGCGCGGAGTCGGGCGCGGTCCTGGCCGATCTGCAGGCTGGCCCACTCCGGCGCGTAGGGGCGCACAATCACGCTCGGCGCGAAGGGATCGACGTGCAGGTCGAGATCCAGGCGCGCGCTCAGCCATCCGTAGCGAAGCCGGCCGTCCGCCTCCAGCTGGCTCTGGTTGCTGAGCTGCCCGTCGGCGACGCCGGTGGTCGCGTGGGCGGCGCCCCCGGCCCAGGTCTCAAGCGAGGCGGCGGACGCGGTGGGCGAGAGGTGGGCGAGGGTCAGCAACAGCGACCAGGTGGGCAATTCGGGCCTCCAAGGCCGGTGCGCGAGGCAAGAAGGGTGGGCCTCCAGGGCCGGTGCGCGAAGCAAGAAGGGGGGGCCTCCCCGGCGGCGCCCCGAGTTCTACACCAATGCGCCCTCCGGCTTCAAGCAGGGGCCTCGGCGGGGGGCTCTGGGGACTTCCGCGTCGCGCGTCGCGCCCCGCACCCCGCTCCCCGCGACCCGAAAAATACCAAAGCCGACGTCGGGGACCGACGCCGGCTTGGCTCCAGAGGCTGATTTAGCCCGGGGAGAAGATGAAGGGGTAGGACACGATGACGATGCCGCCGCCCTTCGGCTCCGGGAACTTGAAGCGCAGGAACCGGCCCGCGATGCAGCCCTCGACCGCCTTGCTGCCCATGCCCTGCTTGATCTCCGCCTTGGAGACGGAGCCGTCCTTGGCGATCACGAACTTGACGGTGATCTTACCGCCCAAGCTCGGGTCCTTGGTGAGCTCGCGCTGGTAGCAGTAGCGGATCTGGTTCATGTTCCGCTTGATGACGGCGTCGATGAGGCTCTTGTCGAGGGCGCCCAGGATGATGGGATCGCCGCCGATCTTGCCGATGCCGCCTTCACCGCGGGAGCCGAAGTTGCCGCCGCCCGTGCCGTAGCCCGAGGCGCCCGACCCACGACCCTTGGTGCCGAGACCGCCGAGGCCCTCAGCCGTGCCGCCGCCGCCGAGGCCGCCGCCGCGCGAGCCCAGACCGCCGGAGCCCATCTGGGTGCCCTTGGCGCCCACGAGGCCGCCGATGCCGCCGGTGAGGTCCGAGTTCAGGGCCGAGCTGCCGAAGCCGTCCATTGCGCCGCCAGCGTCGCGAAGCGCGCCGAGAACGCCAGCGTTCTCTGCGACCTCCTTGTCCAGCTGCTGCTTGTTCGCCGCGACCTTGTCGCCCTTGGCCTCCTTCATCTTGGCGTCTTTTTTGCCGACCTTGCCCTCATCGCCCTTGGCCTTGGCGCCTTCACCCGCGTCGGGGTTGGCGTCTGGCTTGGCCTGGTCCTTCTTGGGCTCCTCGGGGGGCGGCTGCTCCAGCACAAGCTCGACGAAGCGGTCGGGGATCTCGACCATCTCGGGGTCGGGCGGGGTCGGCGAGACGACATAGACGTAGGAGAGGAGGAAGAACACGAAGGACATGAAGGTCATCGAGCCCAAGAAGGGGTAGTCGATGCCATCGGTGAGCTTCGAGATGATCTTCTTGCTCGGGTGCACCATCTGGCCGAAGAAGTACACGTGGCCTGTGTCAGCGAAAAGACGGGTCTCCTCGCTGATCTCGACTTGGTACACGCCGCCGCTCGCAGAGCGGGCCTTGCCCGAAGCGATCAGCTCCTGGAAGGAGTGGCGCTCTTCGCCGATGTCCACGAACCCGGTCCACTTGTCGCTGATGTTCGCGACATAGGAGCCGCCCTGCCACTCGAACAGCTTGAAGTCGGCGTCCGGCATGTTCTCGGGCGGGCCGTAGAAGTCGTTCTTCCACTCTTGGGTGACGTCCGAGATCGTCGGCCCGAAGAGCCAAGCGGCGTAGCCAAAGGCCGGCGGAACCCACGCCACGGGGAGGCCCAAGTACCGCCAGCGGGTGCCGGTGGTGGAGCCGACGGTGATCGACTTCTGGCCCTTGGCGAAGTGCTTGACCTCCATGAGGGTGTTCGACCAAGCCTCCGCGACCTCCAGCACCTTGGGCGCCTTCTTGTCGATGCCCGCGTCGTTGCTGGAGGTGCCCGAGCGCATCATGAACGCGACGACGTCCTCCTGCGCTTCTTGCTCCTCGGGCTCGCCGGCGTCGTCCGCCGAGGCAGGGGCGGCTGCGGCCGCCGGCTTGTCGAGGCTGAGGCCGGAGAGGCCGGCGGCGGGCATCTCGGGCGCCATGCCCAGCTGGGTGGCCTCGTCATCGGAGAAGGCGCCCGCGTCGATCACCGACACCTTGACGGTCACCGAGCCGAAGCCCAGCTCATCACCGGTGCGCAGCGCGCAGTTGTTGACGCCGGCGCCGTTGACCTTGGTGCCGTCTTGTTTGCCGACCACATCCAGGATGCGGACATCGCCGTCGTCGCCGACGTTGATGACCGCCTGGAGGTCGGCGAGCGCCGCGTTTTCAATGCGGAGCATCGCGGCGACGCCAGAGCCGATCGTGACGCTCTCGGCAGAGAGCTCCTCTCGACGCTGAAACTCGCCGCCTTCGTACACTTCGAAGACGAGGACGATTTTTCCGGGGTTCGCCATGGGACGATCCTTTTGCGAAACGGTTGCGGACTGCCGCGATTGAAAAAGCGATGGAACCTACTTGATCTCGTCCACGGACTCCACCATCTCCTGGTTGAAGTCCATCCGGAGGCGGATCAGCGGGTTGAAAGCGGCGCGCTTGGTCTCGGCGACGAGCGAGCCGGAGGGCTTCACGAGCTCGCCAGAGACGTCCAGGCCTTCGAAGTCGATCTCGGTCTTGGCCTTGTAGGTGACCTTGCGGTCGTCCTCGCCGCCCTCACCCCCCTCGTCATCCTGCGCGAACGCGGACACGGAGGTCAAAGAGAGGCTGAGGACGGCGACGATGCGGAGGGTGCGCTTGAGCGACATGGATACCTCTCAAAGGGATGGGCCGATGTGCACCAGGGCCAAGGCGATTGCGGGGCGACCTTACCAGCCGCGGCGCAATTTGGGAAGCCTCGACCGCGAGCGCGGGCACGGTGAAGTGATGATCCAGTTTGATGGATGGGCGGGGTCGATGGTGCGATCGCCGTGCAAGCCTTCCGTCAATCACGACAGATCTTCGGAGGGCTGCGGCGTCGGTCGGTTTCGGGGTCGGACATGCCCTCCGGCTCATCGGTTGCGCCACGGGGCCAGGATTGCCGATGGGCGGGGCACTGTCAACGGGTGGCGTGTGGACGTGGCGGCGGCCGAGGAGGGGGCCGAGGCAGGGGTTGGGGGGGCGCGGGGTGGGCTCCGCAGCTCGCGGACGCCCGGGTTGTTCGCGCTGTGCTGCTGCTGCTGGGGAGCATCTGCCCTCCGCGGTGGGGTGTGCCTGCTCTGACCACCGCGGCGCCGACCGGTTCCTCAAAGTGGGGACGATCGCGCTGGGAACCGATGATCGTACGTGCGGATCGTCGGTGTGGAGCGCCCCCGGCGGCTCGCGGCGGGGCCGGCCCCACCGTTGGTCTGCGATCGCCCGTGGAGCCGTCGCGCCCACAAAAGCGAAACGGACGCCCCTGGGTAGAGGCGTCCGTTCGTCGAGCTCCGGCTGGACTACTGCGGGGCCGGGGCCGCTCCGCCCTCGGCGGGCGCAGGTGCCGGGGCCGCGCCGCCCTCGGCGGGCGCAGGCGCAGGTGCCGCGCCGCCCTCGGCGGGCGCAGGTGCCGGGGCCGCGCCGCCGCCGCAGGCAGCGCTGACCTCGGTCGCCATCGGGAGGATCTGCTCCACGAAGGTGATCACGTCGCCGGCCATCTCGATGTCCTCGGCCTGCACGACCATGTCGGCGTTCTCGACGACCATCGCGACCTCGTCGCCGACGCCCATCGCGAAGGCCTCACAGGTCTTGTATTTTTCAGCCAAGGCCTTGAGCTCGGCGAGCTTGGTCTTGAGCTCGGTCATCTTCTGCTCTTGGCGCTTCTTGCGCTCCTCGGCCTCCTTCTTCTTGCGCTCTTCTTCGCGCAGGCGGGCCTCTTCGATCTGTTGGGACTCCTTCACCCGCTCGATGCGCCCGAAGACCTCGTGGGCGGGCCCGATGGACCCGTCCTTGTTGTTGGCGTTGATAAAGGCCTGGAGGGTCTTTTCAGCCTTCTTGTAGTCCTTGACGTACTTCTCGTAGAGCGTCGCGGCGTTAAAGTAGGCCTTCTGGTTGCGCGGATCGACCGCGATGACCGCCTCGTAGAGCTTGGCCGCCTCGTCGTACTCCTTCATCCCGCGCAGCGCGACGGCGAGCCCGAGCTTGCCGTCGGTGTTGCCGGGCTCGCCCTGCAGGGCGGCTTCGAAGGACTGACGGGCCAGCGCGAAGTCGCCGGAGTTCAGCGCGGTGTAGCCGAGGTTGAGGTTGGCCTCGACGTTGTCGGGATCAAGCTTGATGGCCGTCTTCAGCTCTTCGATGGCCGAGGCCTCGTCGCCCATGACCAAAAAGGTGACGCCGATGTTGTTGTAGATGCCGGGGTCACCCGCGGCGAGCTCTTTGGCCTTCTCGGCGCAGAGCTGGCTGAGCTTGTACTCACCCTTCGCAAAGTAGAGGCGCGAGAGGTTGCGGTAGGCGTTGACGTTCTTGGAGTCCCGGATCAGGATCTCCTTCGCCTGGGCGATCGCCTCATCGTGCTGCTCCGAGGCCACAAGGGCCTCCATCAGCGCGTTGCGGGACTTGAGGTCGTTGGGGTCCGCCTCGGTCCGGGCCTTGAACAGGCCCACCGCTTCGGCGGCCTTCTTCTGACGCGTCAGCACGTCAGCCAGGGCGAAGGCGGCGTCGCCGTAGTTGGTGTCGGCCTGCAAGGCCGCGCGGTAGTGCCGCTCGGCTTGGGGCAGGTTGCCGAGCTGCTCCGAGACCCAGCCCGCGTTGTACTGCGCCTTCGCGAAGTCTGGCTTGGCCGTCGCCGCTGCGGCGAACTGCTGGTAGGCGCCGGCGAAGTCGATGGCGCCGTCCTTGTCGGGGGTCTCTAGCAGCTTGACGCCGGCGCTAAAGGACTGGGCCGGGTTGACGACGTCGGTGGGGGTGGCGTCCTGCTTCGGGCAGCCGCCGAGCAGGCTGCTCGACAGGCCGAGCGCAAAGAGCACGGCGAGCGTTTTGGTCTTGACCATGGGGGGATCTCCTCGCTGTACCTGCGCTTAGGGCTGAGACTCAAAGGTGCGGCCGGAAGAGGACCGCGCGGTGAAGCGGGCCTCGGACAGCTCTTCGACGAGCACCGGGAAGTCGTCGGGGCGCAGCTCACCCAGCCGACGCGTGGCGTAGGCCGTGTTCTCGTTGTAGAGGTTCAGGTTGTAGGCCTCCTTGAGGCCCTCGGCGTAGGCGTTGATCGCCTTGTCTACCTGGACATAGGCCTTGTCCTCGAGACCCATGCGGTAGATCTCTTTCTGATCGTCCGTCATGTACTCAGGGATGTAGGACTTGAGCATGGACTCGGACATGTCCTCGTAGGCCTTCCCGAGCTGGACCAGCGAGGCCAGACCCCATTCGCCAGCGCCCATCTTGATGATGTCGGCGTAGGTCCGTTCGACCTCACCCAGCGCTTTGATCTTGCCGAAGAGCTGCTCTTTGAGGACGTTGTTGGTCTGGGTCTCCGAGAGCTTCTTGCCGGGCCCGCTGATCTTCATCGCGAGGTAGCGCTCCAGCTGCGGCCGGGCGAGCGTCGTCTTGATCTCGGCCACAAAGGCACCGGCGGAGCCAACCGCCGCGCCCTTGGCGACGGCCGCGTCATAGGCGGCCACGGTCTCCTTCCAGTGCTTGTCCGCCTTGGCGGTCTGGTTGGAGGCCTCGAGGGCCTTACCGTACTGGAGGCGCGCGTAGAAGGTCTGCTCCACGCTCGCGCCGGCCGGGGGCTTCATGTAGAAGTCCATGTAGTAGCGAGCGGCCTCGTCCCAGTTCTTCTCCTCCTCGTAGAGCCCGGCGATGTCCAAGGGGATCGCCAAGGAGCGCGGGTCGTCGGGGTAGGTGGTGCGGAACTTGGTCAGGTCTTCGACCGCGCGGCTGTTCTGCCGCTGGGCGCGGCGGAAGAGGGCGGCCGAGAAGATCGCCTCCTTCGACTTCTCGAAGGCCGGGTCGGTTTCGTAGAGCTTCTCGTACCAGGTGGCGGCGGTGTCGAAGTCGGCGATGGACTCGTAGTCGTAGCCCAGCGCGGCGACCTGGCCCTTCCAGTGCTTGGACTTGGGGAAGTTCTCGATGAGGGCGTGACGCGCCTCCATCGACTTGCCCGCTTGGCCGGTCTGGTAGAAGTAGAAGGCGGCGTTGTTGAGCGCGAAGTCCGCGTCTTCGGACTTGGGGAACTCGGCGTAGAAGGCCATGTAGGCCAACGCGGCTTTGTTCTGGTCTTTGTCCTTCTGGAAGTTCACGTCCACGAGCTTGAGGGACGCCTTCTCGTAGACGCCCAACATCTCCTTCTTGAACTCCGGGTTCCCGAGGCTCTGCTGTTCGTAGAAGGCCTTCGAGACGTCCTTGAGGTTCTCGTAGTCCTCCACCAGCGCGAAGCTGTCGACGATGAGGTTCGCCGCCTGCATGGCCTGCTTGGACTTGGGGTCCATGGTGATGACCAACCGGAAACGGTCCGAAGCGTCCTTGAAGCGGTTCTTGTCGTAGTAGATGTACCCGGCCTCGTAGATCATCCCCTTGGTGTCTTCGTTGTCGGGGTACAGCTTGGCGAACTGGTCCAGGGCGACCAGCTTCTTCTCTTCCCACTCGTTGAGGGGGAGGATGTCGGTCTTGCCCTTGGACGCCTTCTGGACGCGGCCAGCCTTGGCCTCGGCCTTGATGACCTCCTCCGCCGCGTAGACCGCGGACCGGGCGCAGAACTGCGACTCTTTGCCGTTGGCGTCCAGCTTGACGACCGCCATGAACTCGGCGTAGGCCTCGGGGTACTTCTTGAGCTTGTAGAGGAGCTCGCCGTACTCATAGCGCATCTGGTAGACGTACTTCCCGTCGGGGAACTCTTCCAGGTAGACCGCGTAGGCGTCGCCCGCGTAGCGGTAGGACTCCAGCGCACGGGCGCCGGCGCCGAGCTTGCGGGCCTCGTTGTGGTAGTTCACCGCGACGGTGCGCAGGTTCTTCTCCAAGAACTCGCGCGAGGCCTTGACGGCGTCCTGGTTGGCCGAGTTGGCGCGGGCCCAGGCGGAGGACTTGCCGTAGTCTTTGCGGAGGCGCTCGATCTCCTGAGCGGTCTCCTCTTTCCGGCCCATCTTCTGGTAGGCGCCTATCACCTCGTTCTGGTACTCGGGCGCCTCGGGGCTCTGCGGGTTGTCGGCGATGAGGCGACGGTAGGTCTGGATGCACTCCTCAAACTTGCCCTGCTCGAAGTAGGTCGAGGCGAGGCGCTTGAGCATGGTGCGGATGAGGTCCTTGCGGCCCAGCTTGACGAGGTAGTCGTAGGCCTCGTCAAGCTCGCCGGCGTCCGCGAAGAAGCGAACGAGGTCCTTGAGCGCCTCTTCCTGGAGGTTGACCCGCTTCTTGGCCTCGGCCTCGCTCTGCCCTTCGGCGCCGGTCATCGAGAAGGCGACGACGCCCTTCATGGTCTCGATGGCCTTGCCGTACTCGCTGACGTTGTAGTAGCACCAAGCCAGCTTGTAGTTGGCGAAGGCGTACCACTCGCTGTCCTTGTAGCGGGTGGCCTGCTTGTAGGCCTGGAGCGCCTTGAACGCGACGTTGGTGTCGAAGTAGTACTCGCCGATCTGCACGAAGGCGGCGGCCATGTACTTGGACTCGGGGTAGGCCCGAACCAACCGGGTGTACTCCTCGACCGCCTGGTCCTTCTCGTCGATGCCGCCGAGCGTGCTCGCCAAGAAGAACGTGGCCTCATCGGCCCGCTGGTACTGCGGGTAGTTGTCGAGGATCTGCTTGTAGAGCACCACGGCCTTCTCGGCCCAGCCCCGGCTGTTGCCGTAGTTGGCCTTGATGGTGTCGGTGTCGCAGCCGGCCGTGTTGAAGCACTGATCCACCCGCTTGAGGTGCTCCGCCTCTTCGTCCAGGCGCAGGTCGCGGTGCTCTTCGTAGTAGAGCTCGGCGAGGCGGAGGAGCATCTCTGCCTTCTGCGTGCCCTGCGGGTTGCGGTTGGCGAGGATGTCCTTGAGGAACTTCATCGACTCGTGCCGCTTCTCGCGCGCGAGCTGACGGTAAGCGTCTGACTTCGACTGGGTGTCGACCTCGGACAACTTAAGGACGCGCCGCTCTTCCTTCTTGTCACGGTCGTCCTGCGCTTGCGCGCGAGCGTCCGTGGCGAAGGTGCCGAGTGCCACGACCGGAACCACGACCGGGGTCACCACGCTGAGCGCCAGCACGATGACAGTGGAGACGATGGGGGAGCGCTTCATGAGGCAGCCTCGTGTCCTGCCGGCCGGAGTGGGCCGAGGAGGGAAATAGAGAGGAAGAACGCCGATGGCGAGCGAGCCAAAGCCGCCCTTGGGGCGGCCTGACAATGACTTGACACTACTTGCAGGAACCCTGTTCCGTGTAGTGGTAGTACCCGAGCTCGTCCTTCCAAAACTCGCCGTTGAACGGCCAGTAGATGAACTCGACCGCGGTCGCGAAGTCGATGTTCACGGTGTCGAGGGCGTCACCGATCTCGGCGTTCTGCGACTTGTAGGCGTAGTCCACGCGCTGGGCGTCCACGACCTCAAACCGGATGATCTCGGACTGGGTCATGAGGTCGGCCAGCTTGTTGGACTGGCGGACCATCTCTTTGAGCAGCAGCAGACCGGCCCGGCGCTTGTAGCGCTCGCGGTCCTTCTCCAAGATCTTGCTCAGGTAGGGCGTCATGGCGTCAGCCCAGCGCTCTTGCTGCCGGCCGATGAGCGCCGTCTCCTGGTCCATCACCTCGAGGTGGCGGACCAAGCCGTTGAGCTCCTGGTTGCGCAGGATCTTGTTGAACAGGGACTTCGGGAGGAGGGACTGGGTCTTCTTCTCCGGACCGAAGTAGGTGTCCCAGGCTTGGTCGGCGAGCTTCTTGCCCTCTTCCGACGCGTACTGCGTGGTGAAGTCCTGCATCTCGGCGAGCAGCGGACGGTAGTTCTGCTCGAAGCCGAGCAGGAGCTTCTCGACGCGGTTGTACTCGCACAGGTTGAAGTAGGTCAAGGCCCGGAGGATCGGCTGCTCCGGCAAGAACTCGTCGTCCTTGAAGAAGCCGCTGCGAACGGTCAACAGCTGCCCGAGGGTGTCGTTGAGGTTGTTCTGCATAAAGTTGGCCCAGCCGTGCTCGAACACGGACTGCGCCCAGTAGCTGCTCTCGCGGTTGACCAGCTCGTAGTAGTTGCCGGCCTCGTCGTAGCGGTCGATGCCGTAGTAGATGCGCGCGACGTTGATGAGCGCCAAGTCCTTGACCTCTTCCACCTCTTTGAGGTAGCGAGGGTCGTTGGTGACCTCAGCCTCTGCCCGGTACACGTCGCGGAAGGACCGGACGGCGCTCTTGAGCTTGTTCTGCTGGTTGTAGATGACGCCGCGGAAGTACTCGCTCTTGAGGAACAAGGGCGACTTGGTCGACACCTGACCGAAGAACTTCCGCGCCTTCGAGAGGTCGTCCTCTTCGAAGGCCTGCACGCCGAGCAGGTAGAACATCTCGCTCTGCGCGCCGCTCGGGAAGGCGTCGGTCGGGATCTTCGTCACGATGCGCGAGAGCTCGGTGTCATCGCCGGTGTAGCGGGCGATCTTGACCAACTTCGGCAGCGCGTAGTTGAAGTAGGGGTCCTGGGGCCCCTTCTTCACGACCTTCATGTAGTGGTACTGCGAGGTGTGCCACATCTCGAGAGACTCGAGCGAGCGCGCCATGTAGTAGTCAATCTTGGTCTCGTGCTTGGGGTCGGTGTTGCCGGCCTCAATGAGCTCGAAGAGCAAGAGCGAAGCAGCGAGCGGCTTCTTCGCGCGGTACTGCTTCACCGCTTCCCGGAGCTTCTCCGGCTCGTCGGCGTCGCTGCCCTCGCCTTCGTCCGCCAGCGTCTTGGGCTTGGTGCGGTCGACGCGGGAGCCGATGGCGTCGTCTTCTTCGTCGAGCGCGCTGCTCTTGGTCTCGGCGGGGCCGACGGTGGGGCCGACCTCCGGCTCGGAGGCGGTCATCGACTTGGCCTGCTTGATCACGCCTGCCGGCGCGCCGCGCTCGGTGAGGCAGCGGACCTCGTCGTTGGTGAACTGCTCACCCGAGTCCTTCACCGTCATGACGATGATGTTCTCGGGCACGTTCACGCTGACCATGTTCATGATGTCGTCGCAGGACAGCGCGAAGGCCTGGGGAGACCAGAGCGCAGCGGCGGTCGTCAGCGAGGTCAAAAGCAGCGAATGTGCCTTGTGCAGTCGGACGGAGTTCATTGGGCGCTCCAGAGCAGTCGCGGGGCCAGCGGCGAGGTTGGCGGCTGCCAAGTCACTTCATGTTCGGGAAGAAGAAGGAGACGGCGCCTTGAACCAGGAGGTTGTTCTTCATCTCCAGGTTCGTGGACTTCACGGTCTCGATGTAGACCAAGGAGCGGGCCTCGACGCGAGCTGCGATGCTCTCGCCGAAGATGATCCGGACGCCGCCGCCAAAGTTGGTGGTCGGGTGGGTCTGGAACTGCGTCGCCTTGGCGAGCTCATCGTCCTCCGCGCCGAGCGCGGTCAGGTCGTCCGTCGTGCGGGTGAAGCCCATGCCGAAGGCGCCATACACGTCGAAGTTGACGATGTTGCGACCCACGACGGCGAGCTTCCCGTAGATCGGGGAGTACTGGAAGGTCGCCGCTCCGAAGAGCGTCAGCTTCGAGATGTCGGGCGAGACGCTGTTCTCGGTGACCAGCTGGGTGGTCAGCGGCTTCCAGTCGCCCTCGCCGAGGTCTGGGGCGAAGTCGAGGCTGGTCTCGACGGCGAAGACCTCGGTGATGTGGTAGCCGAAGCCGGTGCCCACGACGTAGCGGTTGAGGAAGGGGTCGTTGGCGACGAAGGCGATGTGAGGGGAGGCCTCAAAACGCCCGAGCTTGAGGAAGTTCTTGCGCGCGAGCGTCTTGATGACGGTCTTCTTCTTCTTGTCGTCCTCTTCGAGCACGATCTCTTTGCGCGCGCCGACGCTGTCGCCGAGCTCGCCGTCCTTGAGCTGCTGGGTCTCGGACTCAGAGGAGCCGGGGTTGGGCTCGCCGAGGATGTCGTCGAGCTCGTCGGCGACGACGACTGGGGCTTCAAGGGTGTCGGAGGGCTCCGCCGCGGCCGCGGCGCTGCTCCACAAGAGCGCGCTGAGGGCGCCAAGGCCCAGGAGCTGGTTCGTCATTCGCATCTCGGATTCCTCGCGGAGCAGGGCTCAGAAGTCGTACTGGCGGGGCTTCATCTTCGGGAAGAAGACGCTGACGCCTGCCGACGCGACGAAGTTGTTGTAGAGGCGAGACTCTTCGACCGCGACTTCCGGGTCGTACTGAGGCTTCTTGTCCAGGTAAAGGTAGCTGCGGGCGTCGAGCTTGACCGCCACGCTGCTGCTCACGAAGAAGTCCATGCCGACGCCGAGGTTGACCGGCACCTTGTTCTTCTTGATGGCGGTGCCGAGGGCGGCCGCCGGGACGCCGCCTTCTTCGGTGTAGGTGGCGTAGTACTCGTTGATGCTCAGCAGGCCCAGGCCCGCGACCCCGTAGAGGTCGAAGTTGAGCACCCGCTCACCGAGGAGGTTGATCTTGCCGTAGATCGGAGCCCAGCGGGCGGCGAAGGTGGCGGCGAGGATGGCCTTCTCGACGGGCTGCTGGAAGCCCTTGGCGGTGCCCTCTTCGGCGATGGTCACCAGGGTGGTGGTCAGGCCCTTGAGGTCATTGGTGCCAAGGTCTGGCGAGTACATGAACGCCGCTTCGGCCGCGAGGGTCTCGCTGAAGTGGTAGGCCCCGAGCAGACCGCCCACGTAGCGCTTGGCGAAGGGGTTGTTCGGGACGTAGCCGACGACCGGTGCGAGCTCGATCCGGTTTTCCTTGAGGAAGAACCGGTTCTGGACGACGTTGTACTTGGGCCGGCCGTTGTTGAGCTCGTCCATCGCGTCGGTGGCGGGCTTCGCTCCGGCCTCGGCGTCCGGGGAAGCCATGGCCAACCCGACGATGGCCAGGAGGGGGGCCAGGAGCTGGAGAGGGGCGCGCATCAGGGGGGTTCTCCTGGGGCTCCGGGACGCGGGGCCGACGGGATGCTGTGCTGGGTGAGCCAGGCGGCGTGGACCGAGGCTCGGAGACGGCCAGAGGATCGGCTTGGGGAGCATACCGCGGATGGGCCTGCCGATGGCGGGCCGTTGGCAGCGATCGCGCCGACCGGCCGGTCCGCGCGCTCCACTTCCCGCTCGCCCTCTTTGAGGAGGGAGCGCGGGGTCGGCGGACTATAACGCATGACGGCCGTTCGGGGCGACGGCGGCGCTCCCTTGGGCTCAAGGCTGCGCATGATCGCAGACAAAATAGATAGATACGATGTATTTCATCGCGACGATGTCCTGCTGTATTCGGCGCAGGCACGGGGCGGGCGCCGCGGTTCGCGTGGTGCGTCGCCGCGGGGCGGCCTGGGGCTGATAGGGTGGGGCGCCGGTGGCCGGGGGAGGTGAGCGTGGGCTGGATCCGATCTTTTGTTCCGTGGTCGCTGGTCGTGGTGGCGGCCCTGGCCGGGGGGCCGCGGCCGGCCCTCGCCGGAGACAACGTGGTGGTGGTGCACTTCGAAGGTCAGGCGCCGATCGCCGAGGTGAAGGGCGCCGCCAACGTGGTGGTGCCGGCCTGCCGGGGGGTGGAGTGGCAGCGGTTTGACGCCGAGCTCGCCCGGTTTGTGCCGGTGCCTGGCCCGGGCTGCGGCCCGATGGTCCCCGCCATCCCCGTGCCGGCGGCGGGGCTCAAGGTCCCCGCCGATGTCCGGCTGCGCGAGGGGGACAATGTGCGCGCCGTCGCGTTGATCGGCGTGGGGTGTCGGCCCGATCAGCCGCTTCAGCTCGCCAAGTGCGCCCGGCTGGAGGCCGTCGAGAGCGCGCCGGTGATCGTGCCCCCGGCGGCCCCGGAGCCCGGCTAAACCGGCCGGGCTAGCTGTTGGGACTGGCGTCCGCGCGGGCTTTCCCGTCGATGAACGCCCGTCCTTTCCAGCGGACCCGGACCCCGAAGACGGAGCGGAGCAGCACCCAGACGAGCAGCAGGTTGGCGATCGGGTGCACCCAGGCGATGCCCGGCGAGCGGCCGTCGAAGCGCTCGATGCGCGCGCGAAAAACGAGCTGGACCAGGCAGATGGCCGCGGCCCAGCAGATCCAGGGCCAGCTCGGCTGATGCCACCCGAGGCCGAGCCGTCCGAGCAGCCCGAGCGCGACGATGACGTAGGGGAGGTGGGTCCCGACCACGACAAAGAAGACCGCGCCGACGCCGAGGGCCCAGCGGCGCCCCATGCCTTCGTAGAGGTTCTTGGTGTAGCCGTTGACGATCTCCGCGAGGCTTCGGTAGAGCCGCACCTGGAAGGCCCAGGGGGCGCTGAGCAAGGTGGTGCGGAAGCCCCGCCGCTTGAAGGCCTCGGCCAGGCGCACATCGTCGAGGATCTCCGCGCGGATCGTCGCATGTCCGCCGACCGCTTCGTAGGCCTCCCGCCCGACGAGGATCAGCTGGCCGTTGGCGAAGGCGGTGGGGTCCTCGGCGGCGTTGACCCGGTTGAGATCGACCGCCCCGCGGATGAACCAGCCGATGGTGGGGATCAGCGCGCGCTCCCAGAAGCTCACGAGGCGCCACGAGCCGAAAATGCTGACGAGGTCGGACTTTCGGGTGGTTGCCTCGTGGATGAGTGCGGGGATGGTCTCCGGCGCGATCTCGACGTCGGCGTCGAGGAACAACAGCCATTCGCCGTCGCTCTCGCCGGCCGCCCGACTGCAGGCCCAGGCTTTTCCGGCCCAGCCTGGGGGCGGCTCGCTGCCCGACAGCACCCGCAGGCGAGGGTCGCCTGCAGCGGCGGCCAGCGCGGCCTCGCCGGTCCCGTCCGTCGATCGGTCATCGACGACGAGCAGCTCCAGCTGGGGCCACGCAGAGGCCAAGGTCGAGCGGACCGCCGTGCCGATGTTGAGGGCCTCATCGCGCGCAGGGATGCAGACCGAGACCTTCGGGCCCACCGCGGGGGCCGGTCCGGTCGGGCGCGCCATCCGCCACTGGGCGGCCCACTGGGGCACCCCGTGCGCGAGGGCGAGCCACATCAGGCTCATCAGGCCGAGGTAGCCGCCCGCGAGGAGCACGCTCAGGATGGGCTGTCCCCACAGGCTCATGATCGCTCGCTCATGCGGGCCGCGCCGCGGGCTGGGGGTCCAACAAGCGCAGGCCGCCGTCTTCGACGAGGGCTCGCCCGGTCGCCGCGCTCGGCAGCCGACGCAGGACCAGGGCCGGCGTGGGCATGATCTGCAAGTCGGGCGGAATGGTTCGGCCCGGTGCCACCAGGACCCCGGCGCCGACGACGGTGCGGGCCCCCACACAGACCCCAGCGAGGCCCATGGGCGCAGGCCGGCGCTGCCCGCCGATGTTGAGCTCGACCGGCCCGCCGAAGGCTTGGTCCATCAGCGCAGAGGTGAGCTTGAAGGCGGCACCATTGTCGAGCACCCCGAGCTGCATGTAGCCGGCGGCCATCGCGCCCGCTCCGATCAAGCTGAACTTGATCATGGCTTTGCGCTGCACGCGGGCCCGCGGGGCGAGCACGCAGCCCTCGACGAGGCCGTGCTCTTCGACGGCAGAACCGTCGTGGAGCACGCAGCCGCGCACCACCGCCCCCGCGCCGACGGTCACGCCGCGGCCGAGCCAGCTCGCTTCGACGACCGCGCTCGGATGGATCCGGCTTCCGCGCCCAACCCTTCGCATCGCCCCGCCGACCGCGAGGGGGCGCAGGCTCTGGCTCCGCCACGCGGCCCCGAGGAGCTGAGGGAGGAAGATCAGCGGGTTAGCGCTGCTGATCTGCCGGAGGAGCCCGGCCGGCAGGCGCAGCAGGTTGGCCCAGAGCAGCTGGATCCAGTGGCGGACCGGGAGGGCCAACAGGTCCGAGATCGGCAGGGTCAGGCTGTCTTGGTCGAATTGCCCGGGCGCGAGCGCGAAGTGATGCAGCCGCTCTTTGGGGTCGAGCTCCACCGCGCGGGCGGCCTGGAGGCGGTCGAGCGGATCGCCCTGCCCGTCGCTCAACACCGCCGCGGTCGGCAGCGCGTCGTCGAAGGCCAGCTGCCGGAGCAGCGCGCCAGTGGCCCCGCCGATCTGCAGCGCCCGATCGCCGGGCCCGCCCGCGGCCAGCAGACCCGCCAAGGCCGCCGCGGAGACCACCGCGTCGCTCCGCAGGAGGAGGCGCGGCGCGTCGAGCGGGACGGCTCCCCAGGCCCGAAGCTCCAGCTTGTGGCGGCGAAGGGCGTCGGCGCGCGCGAGCTGCACCGTGCCTTCCGGCAAGGTTTGCACGTCGAGCGGGCCTTCAAGGCCCTCGATGGGGCTGCGCGGCGGCAGCAGGACGGCGAAGCGGGGCAGCATCGGGGCCGACGCTACCACAGCCGCAGGACGCGGAGCTGCGGCCCCTCGGCGCCAGGCAGGCTCGGGAACAGCGCCTCGGCCTGGCGGGCAAGGGCGGTGTGCTCGTCGGGAGCAGCGTCCTGGTCATCATAGATGAGGATGTAGCGCAGACCGAGCCTTCGGGCCTCGGCCTCCACCGCCGCCCGCTGGGCCGCCGGCTCGCCGCCCTTCGCCCGCCGCAGCGCTGCCCACAGCGTGTCGGCGGTTCGGTTGCTTGGGAAGTTGAGCCCCACCGCGAGCGGATGGCCGTGCTGGTGCTGATCAGCGAGCGCTGGGAGGCCGGGTCGCAGGGGGTAGACCGCCGCGGCCCCGGGCGGCGACTGCCGAAGGGCGGCGAGGGCGCCGGGCGGGGTCGGCTCGACCCACGGCTGGTGTCGCCCCGCGGGGCTCAGCGCGTGCGGTTCGATGAGGATGAGCAGTAGCAGGGCGATGAGGCCCCTTCGACCGAGCCAGGCGACCTGCGAGGCGAGCAACGCCAGCGCGAGGCTGAGGCCGAGGCCGAGGCGCCACAGCAGGGTGAGCCGGTCGAAGCCGGGGAGGCCCTCCAGGGCGAGGTAGGGGAGGGGAAGCACCCGGTCGTCGCCGATGATCCACGGCGCGCCGTCGATCAGAAGTACCGGGCCAAGACTGGCGACGAAGGCGCCGATCCCGAGGACCCAGAGGGCGAGCCGGGGTGGGACACGCTGGGCGCCGAGGGCCGCGAGCAGGGTCGATCCGCCGAGGTAGGGGCTGTGGAGGTAGCGCTCGCCGAAGCGGCCGAGGCGGCGGAGGTCTGGCGCCCGGAAGTCCCCGGGCATGATGTAGGCGCGCGGATCGGCCGGGCCGACGCTCCGGCGGGTCATGTTCAGCACCGGGCCGTTTTTGATGCCGAGCAATCCGTCGGGGGCCGCGGCGCGCTCGGCCAGCGCCCAGCCCATCGGCACCGCCACCGCCACGCCCAGGATGAGGCCCGCCCACCGCCGGGCCGCGCCGCCGAGCGACCGGCTGCCGAGCGGGAGGATCGCCATCCCCAGCGCGAGCCCGATCGCGAGCGCGCCGGCGTAGGGGCTGGTCAGGGTGGCGCCGACGATCGCGGCCGCTTGCAGCAGCGGGGCGGCCGGCGCGCCCTCTGCCTGGCGGCTTCGCCACCCCATCCAGGCGGCGACGGCGGGCAGGGCGCCGCAGAGCCCATCGCTCGCGCCGTTGTGGATCGCCGACAACAGCGTCCCGCAGGTCATGTAGCTCATGCCGGCGATGGCCGCGCGCAGGTCCGCGTGGGGCGTGGCCGCGGCACGGAGGCGCTCGGCGGCGAAGGCGTGCGCCGCCCAGCCCGCCAAGCCCAGCTGCACGGTGCAGTGCGTGGACCACGCGGCGCTGTCGCCGAGCGGGCCGGCCAGGGCGCCGACGAACAGCGCGCCGAGGGGGTCGGCCACCCAGACCGAGCCCCCGGTCGGGAAGTTGAGCGCCGCTGGGCCGCTCGGATCGGGGCCGGCGAGCAGTCGGTGCCAGAGGTGATGGGCGCCCCACAGGCTGTTCCAGAGGTCGGTGGACGGCTGACCGAGCACCGCGCCCGCGGGCCCGACCGGCCAACAGAAGCGCGCCGCCGCCAGCATGTAGAGGGCGCCGACCCCGGCGGACGCGCCCAGGCTGGAGCGCTTCACGGGCGGCCTTGCGTCGGCGACCGATCGGATGATTCAGGTGGACTCGCGGTTTGCTGTCCCGGGCCGGATCGAGGGCGTCGTGCGCGGTGGTAGGGTCGCGGTCCGTCAAGCCCGCGCCCGTCGCGCGTGCGCCCTCGCACCGCTGCGCCCCTGCTGCACTCGGAGGACTCCATGAAATCGCTTCGCCTGATCGGAATCGTCGCCCTCGCCCACCTTTGGCCGGCCGTGGCGCTGGCCGGCAAGAAGAAGGCGCCGGAGGCGGCGGCCCCTGCGGTGGCTGAACAGGTCCCGACGGCGGCGCCGGCGGACGCCAAAAGCCAGAAGTTCCTCGAGGTGCTCCTCGAGGCGACCCTGAAGAACTTCAGCCCCTCGGACGGCGGCGCCCAGTTCAAGTACGACGAGGCACGCTTCTCGGCCGGGAATGTGTTCGTCGCCAAGGGCTTCGTCGAGATGGACGGGGAGCGCATGGACTGCACCGAGAGCGGCACCTGGAAGATGGACCCCGCGGAGTCGGAGAAGGTCGCCGCGGTGGAGTGGACGCTCAGCAAGACCGACTGCGCGGGTCGGGAGGCCGGGGTGAGCGTGCGGGTGCGCATGACCATCGACAAGGGCGCCATCTCCACCGAGTTCCGCTAAGCCGGTGCGGCGAGCGCGCTGAGCCGGTCGATGATGGACCGGGCGGCGCGATCGCCGTCCAGCGCGGCGCTCACGATGCCTCCGGCGTAGCCAGCACCCTCCCCGACGGGCATCAGGCCGGGCAGGCTCGGCGACTCCAGGCGCTCATCGCGGTCAAAGCGGAGGGGCGCGGTGGTGCGGGTCTCCGGCGCGATGAGCAGGCCTTCCGGGCCAGCAAAGCCGGGGATCTGCCGATCGAAGTGCCGGATGGCCTCGATGAGTCCGTTGATGAGGGGGGCCGGCAGCACCTCGCGGAGGTCCGCGGGCGTGACCCCCAAGGTGTAGCTGTTTCGGGGCACGTCAACGCTGCCTTTACCGGCCAGCAGGTCACTCACGCGCTGCCCAGGGGCCTTGAAGTCGCCGCCGCCGGCCGCGAAGGCCCGGCGCTCGATCTCATCTTGGTAGCGGGCGCCTGCGAGCGGATCGGTGCCCGGGTAGTCGCCTGGGTGCACCTCCACGATCACAGCGCTGTTGGCCCACCAGGCGGCCCTTTTCGAGTAGCTCATGCCGTTGACGACCACCCGGCCGGGGTGGTTGGAGGCGCCCACGACCGTGCCGCCGGGGCACATGCAGAAGGTGTGGGCGGCCCGCGCCGCGTCCCCACCGCCGAGGCGCGGACGGGGGTGGGAGGTGAGGCGGTAGGACGCCGGGGGCAGCTCGCCGCGCGGACTGCCATACCGAGCCTGATCAATGACCTGCTGAGGGTGCTCGATGCGCGCCCCGATGTGGATCGGCCGTTGTTCGGCGCTGGCGCCGGCCGCGAGCATGGCCTCCCAGACGTCGCGGGCGCTGTGGCCGGTGGCGACGATGACCGGCCCCCCGCGCAGCTCCTCGCCGGTCGAGAGCCGCACGCCGACGCAGCGGCCGCCCTCCACGAGGAGCGACTGGAGCGCCGCGTGGAACCGCACCTCCACGCCCAGCTCGATAATCCGCGCCCGGAGCTGGGGCAGGATGGCGCGGATGCGGTCGGTGCCGAGGTGCGCCCAGCCCTCTTCGAGGATGGTGGGGTCGGCGCCAAAGTCGACCAGGCGGCGGAAAATCCACCCCAGCTCGCCGTCCCGGCGACGGGTGTAGATCTTGCCGTCGGAGAAGGCGCCGGCGCCGCCCTCGCCGAAAACGACGTTGGTGTCGGCGTCAAGCTCGGCATGGCGCCAATACTTGCGCACCGCGTGGTGACGCTCCTCGACGGGGCCCCCGCGCTCAATCAAGATGGCGGGCGCGCCGGCCTCGCCGAGCCGAAGCGCGGCGAACAAGCCGGCCGGACCGGCGCCGACGACGATCGGACGGACCCCGGCGGGCCAGCGGGGGCGGCTCGGGGCCGCGGGGTCCACCTTGTCGAAGCGCTCGTGGTCCCGGCTCCCATAGGCGCGGACGCCGTGCGGGGGCTTCCGCAGGATGCGCGCCTCCAAGGCGGGATCATCGAGGTCGACCCGGTAGTTGGCCAGCCAGAGGGGCGGCCGACGCCGCCCGTCTACCGAGCGCTTGACGAGCTCGAATTGCAGCGAAGTGGCCGGGGACAACCCGAGACGGCGCTGCAGCGCGTCGGTGGGGTCGGCCTCGGGACCGGTCCAGGGGATGTTGGCGACGAGCAGGGGCATGGCCTGCCGTTATCTCGGAGCCGCCCCCCTTGGGGTCGGGCTGGCGCCGCCGTGTTAGCCGGGCCGTGCGTCACTGGGCCTCCGTGGGCGGCCGGCGCGGTCTCTGCTCGCCGCGTCATCTCTCCGGTCAAATCTTTCTCCCCGCGCAGGGGCGCGCCACCTGGGTTGGCGCCGGCGCGGGGCATCCTGGCTGCAGTCCAGCTTCTCTCGCGCTCCTGAGGTGAAAATATGGCCGTCCGCGTCGCTCTCAACGGTTTTGGTCGAATCGGTCGCTGCGTGCTCCGGGCTGCTTGGGGCAACCCGGACATCGAGATTGTTCATATCAACGACTTAACCTCCCCCGACATGCTCGCCTACCTGCTCAAGTTCGACTCGGTGCACGGACGCTTCGGGCCGGACGTGGCCGCGGTGGATGGCGGCATCCGCGTCGGGGACACGCTGATCCCCACCACCGCCGAGCGGGACCCCTCGAAGCTCCCCTGGGCGGCGGCCAAGGTCGACGTGGTGCTCGAGTGCACCGGTATTTTCCGCAAGCGCTCCCAGGCCGCGGTGCACCTCGCCGCCGGCGCGGGCCGGGTGATCATCAGCGCTCCGGCCAAGGACGAGGACTACACCGTCGTCATGGGCGTGAACGACGCTGGCCTCAAGCCCGAGCACCGGGTGCTGTCCAACGCCTCGTGCACCACCAACTGCCTCGCCCCCTTCGCGAAGGTGCTCGACGACGCCTTCGGGATCGAGAGCGGCCTGATGACGACCATTCACAGCTACACCATGGACCAGCGCCTGCTGGACGCGCCCCACGACGACATGCGTCGGGCCCGGGCCGCGGCGGTGAACATGGTGCCCACCTCGACGGGCGCCGCCTCCGCGGTCGGCCTCGTGCTGCCGCAGCTCAACGGCAAGCTCAACGGCTTGGCCATTCGGGTGCCCACCGCCAACGTGTCCCTGGTGGATCTGGTGTTCCAGTCCACCCGTCCGCTGTCGGTCGAGGCCATCAACGCCGCGATGGTGGCCGCCGCCGCCGGCCCGCTCAAGGGCATCCTCAACGCCACCACCGTCCCGCTGGTGTCCAGCGACCTCATCGGCGATCCCCACAGCTCCACGGTGGATCTCGCCCTGACCCAGGTCATGGGCGAGCACACCGGCAAGGTGTTGGCTTGGTACGACAATGAGTGGGGCTTCTCCAACCGCATGATTGACCTCGCCGTGCGCATCGGCGCCATGGAGCTCGCGTGATCCTCCCGAACCTCGAGAGCCTCGAGCTGAACGGCGGCGCGGTCCTGCTCCGCGTCGACTTCAACGTTCCGCTCGACAAGGCGGGGAACGTCACCGACGACACCCGCATCCGCGGCGCCCTGCCGACCATCCGGTACCTCCAAGAGCGGCGCTGCAAGGTGATCCTCTGCTCGCACCTCGGCCGCCCCGAGGGGCAGCGGGTCGAGAAGTTCTCGCTCGTGGGCGCGGGGGAGCGCTTGGCCACCTTGCTGGAGACCGAGGTGATCTTCTCGCCGGAGCTCATCGGCGATGGCGTGGAGCAGCTCGTTCGGGACCTCCCGGCCGGCGGCATCATGCTGCTGGAGAACCTGCGCTTTCACCCCGGCGAGCAGACCAACGACGCCGGCCTCGCGGCGGGCCTCGCTCGACTCGCCCGCATCTACGTCAACGACGCCTTCGGGTGCATGCACCGCAAGGATGCGTCGATTGACGCGGTGGTGCCGATGATGGAGCACGTCGCCGCGGGCCTGCTCGTCGAGGCTGAGGTGCGCGCGCTCAGCCAGGTGCTCGGTCAGCCGGAGCGCCCCTTCGTCGCGGTGCTCGGCGGCGCCAAGGTGTCCGACAAGCTCGCGGTGCTGGAGGCCTTGGCCCGGCGCTGCGACGCCCTGTTGATCGGCGGAGCGATGGCCTACACCTTCCTCGCGGCCCAGGGCCGCAAGGTCGGGTCAAGTCGGGTCGAAGAGGACAAGAAGCTGCTCGCACGGCGCATCCTCGAGCGCTGCGCCGAGCGCGGCACCAAGGTGCTGCTGCCGGTCGATCATGTCGTCGCGACGGCGCTCAAGCCCGAAGCGGAGACCCGGATCGTCGGCAGCATCGAGGACGGCTGGATGGGCCTGGACATCGGCCCTGCTACGGTCGCGGCCTTCGCGGCCGAGATCGCCGGTGCGAAGACCGTCTTCTGGAACGGCCCTATGGGCGTGTTTGAGATGGCGCCCTTCGCCAAGGGCACGCTGGGCGTGGCGCAGGCCATCGCCCAGTGTCAGGGCTACACGGTGGTCGGCGGCGGCGACAGCGCGGCGGCGGTCGCCCAGGCCGGCCTCGCCGATCAGCTCAGCCACGTCAGCACCGGCGGCGGCGCCTCGATGGAGTTCATCGAGGACGGCGACCTGCCCGGCCTCAAGGCCCTCCGCAAGCAGCGCTGAGGCCCGGGCCCCGGCCCGGTGGGAGTAGAAGATGGCGCGTCGCCCTTTTGTGGCCGGCAACTGGAAGATGTACAAGGGGCCCGTCGAGGCGGACGCCTTGGCCATGGCGCTCAAGCGTGCCCTGGTGGACGTCGGCAACGTCGATGTGGCGGTGGCGCCCCCGATGGTGTCCATCGCCGCGGTGGCGGCGCGCTTGCGCCACAGCGGGGTGGCGCTGGCAGGCCAGAACCTCCACCCCGCCGCCGAGGGCGCCTTCACCGGCGAGACCAGCGGGGAGCACCTCAAGGCGGCGGGCTGCGCCTATGTGCTCATCGGCCACAGCGAACGTCGGACCTTGTTCGGCGAAGATGACGCGCTGGTGGCCCAAAAGGTCAGCGCTGCGATGCGGGCGGGTCTGTTGCCCATCCTGTGCGTGGGCGAGACCTTGGCCGAGCGGGACGCGGGGCAGGAGGTTGCGGTGGTCACCCGCCAGCTCGAGGTCGCGCTCCGCGGCATGCCGGCCGACCAGGCCGCCGGCGTGACCGTGGCCTATGAGCCCGTCTGGGCCATCGGTACGGGGCGCTCCGCATCTCCTGCCCAAGCGCAAGAGATGCACGCCACGGTCCGGGCCTTCTTGCACGCCCGGTTCCCGGCCTTTGTGGGCGCCCAGGTGCGAATCCAATACGGTGGCAGCGTCAAGCCCGGAAACGCCGCGGCGCTGCTCTCGCAGCCCGACATCGATGGCGCGCTGGTCGGCGGCGCGAGCCTCGACGCCGACGATTTCTTCGCCATTATCCGCGCGGCCGCCGGCCGCTGAACCCGGTCGGGGCGCCTCCGACCGATCCTGTGGGAACACCATGCAGATCTTCCTCACCATCCTCCACCTGATGCTGTGCTTCGGGCTGATCCTCATCATCTTGCTGCAGCCCGGCAAAGAGGGGGCCTCGGTGTTGGGCGGCGGCGGCGGC
Source organism: Deltaproteobacteria bacterium (assembly GCA_947462115.1). Lineage (GTDB taxonomy): Bacteria > Myxococcota_A > UBA796 > UBA796 > UBA2385 > JAEUKK01. The sequence continues at coordinate 26,501 of CANHON010000004.1, forward strand.
AACCAGATGTACGGCCCGCGGGGGCAGGGCAACCTGCTGAGCCGCGGCACCACGCTCATCGCCGCGATGTTCATGGTGACCAGCATCGCCCTGGCCTGGTACAGCAGCGACCGCACCAGCTCCGGCTCCGACATCGGGAGCGAGCTCGAGCGGCTGCAGCAAGAGCAGACCCAGACCGTCACGCCGCCCCCTGCGGCGCCGACGCCCGTCGCGCCTCCGCCCGTCGTGCCCGCGCCGACCGACGCGGCGGTGGAGCTGCCCGCCCCGGGTCCCGCGGAGGGGGCGCCCGCCGCCAATGGGGCGCCCGCTGGGGCCCCGGCCGCCGCGCCGGTCAACGAAGCGGTCGAGTAAAGGCGGCGCTTCGCCGACCGCGAAAAAGAAGTTGAGAGTGGGTTGACAGTCGAGTGAGGTCTTGATAAGAGTGGGGGGTCACCGGTCTGCGCGGGTGGCGGAATTGGTAGACGCGCTAGGTTGAGGGCCTAGTGGAGTAAAATCCGTGGGGGTTCGAGTCCCCCTCCGCGCACTATGACAAGGGCGCCTTGGCTACAAGCCGAGGCGCCCTTCGGTTTTTTTGGGTTCAGCGCAGCCCCGCCGGCCGCTGGGGCCGGGGCAGGGCTGGTCGTCGGGGCGAAGGCGCGCCCCTGCGCCCTTAGAAGCGCCGCTGCACGATGGTGTCCCGCAAGAACCGGGGGTCCGGCTCGGGGTAGTCGAGGGTGAAGTGCAGGCCTCGGCTCTCCCGCCGGCGCATGGCGCAGTCCACCACCACGCCCGCCACCGTCGCGAGGTTGCGGAGCTCGATGAGATCGCCCGTCAACACGTAGTCCCAGTAGTAGGCCTCGATCTCGTCGTCGATGAGGTCGAGCCGCTTGCGGGCACGGCGCAGGCGCCCACTGCTCCGCACGATGCCCACGTAGTTCCACATGAGGCGGCGGATCTCGTCCCACACCTGGGTGATGATGACCTGCTCATCCGGCCGATCGGCCTTGCCCGGGTCCCATGGCGGCAGCGGCGGGGGTTCGGCGAGGCCCGGGAGGCGGGCGCGGATGGCCTCAGCGGCGTGCACCGCGAAGCTGATGGCCTCCAGCAGCGAGTTGCTGGCGAGGCGGTTGGCGCCGTGCAAGCCGGTGCAGCTCGCTTCGCCCACCACGAACAGGTTGGCGAGATCACTCTCGCTGTCGCCGTTGACGAGCACCCCACCGCATTGGTAGTGCGCCGCGGGCACCACCGGGATCGGGCGCTTGGCCATGTCGATGCCGAGGCTCTGGCACTTCGCGTCGATGTTGGGGAAGTGGTGCTCGACCTGCTCTCGGCTCATGTGCGTCATGTCGAGGAAGACGCAGTCGTCGCCGGTGCGCTTGAGCTCCGAGTCGATCGACCGGGCGACGATGTCGCGGGGCGCGAGCTCGAGGCGCGGGTCGTAGCGGTGCATGAAGGCCTCGCCGTTCGCGAGCCGCAGCACGCCGCCTTCGCCCCGTAAAGCCTCAGAGATCAGGAAGTTGCCTGCCTCGGCATGGAACAGGCAGGTGGGGTGGAACTGCACGAACTCCATGTTGGCGACGCGGGCGCCGGCCCGGTAGCACATCGCCACGCCGTCCCCGGTCGCGACGTCGGAATTGGTCGTGTAGAGGTAGACCTTGCCGGTGCCGCCGGTGCAGACGGCGACGACCTTCGCGCGGTGCACCTCGACGCCCTGGGTGGCGGTGTTGAGCACGTAGGCACCCAAGACCCGGTCGGGCGCCGGCGGCAGCTCGCCGGAGCGCCGCGCCAGCCAGCCCTCGGTGATGAGGTCGATGACCATGCGGTCTTCGAGCAGCTCGACCGCGGGGTGCTCTTCGAGGCGGGCGAACAGGGCGCGCATGATCTCGGCGCCGGTCAGGTCCTTGGCGTGGAGGATGCGCCGGCGGCCATGACCCCCTTCGCGGTGAAGATCATAGAGATGGGGCTTGTCGGACCAGCGGTCGAATTCCACGCCGAGGTCGATGAGCTCCTGCACCCGGGCCGAGGCCTCTTGGGCCGTGCGCTCCACCACCTCGCGGCGGCAGAGCCCCGCACCGGCGACCATGGTGTCGCTGACGTGATCTTCCCACGAGTCCTCCTCCCGCCAGGCGGCCGCGATGCCCCCCTGCGCGTAGCGGGAGTTGCCCTCCTCGCGAAGGCGCTTGGTGAGCACGCGGACCGTCGCGACCTCGGAGAGGGCGAGCGCGAGGCGCAGCCCTGCGAGGCCGCTGCCCACGATGAGGACGTCCACCGACTTGTCCAAAGCTGCCTCCACCGCCGACCGGCGGTCGTCGGGCCCCAGGTCTTTGAAGGGGCCCTGCGCCGGGGGTCTAGCCCGTCCCTCGCGCGGCGGCGCCCCCGCTTGTCTGCCCTCCAGCGCTCCGGTACACTGGCCGGGGGCGCCCCCTTCGGCGTGCTTGCGGCTTCGTCATCGCGCTTCGGGAGTCTGCATGTGGTGGTTGTTTTGGATGCCATCGCTCCAGGCGACCGACATCTACCGCGCAGAGCTCTCCAACGGCACGGTGCTCTACACCGACGCGCCCGCGGGGCAGGGCTTCCAGCCCTTCCTGTTGGACAAGAAGCCGCTCCCGCATCGAAACAAGGTGAACGTTCGGAATTTCCCGCTGCTCGACAGTTGGGATGACGAGATCTTGTCGGCCTCGGCCCAGTACGGCGTGCCGGCCGAGCTCATCAAGGCGGTCTGCCTCGCCGAGAGCGGCATGAACCCGCGCGCCCTGAGCCCAGCGGGCGCCCGGGGCTTGATGCAGCTGATGCCTGACACCGCCCGCGGCCTCGGCGTGAAGGATCCCTGGGATCCCGTGCAGAACATCGACGGAGGGACCCGCTACCTTCGCAGCTTGATGCAGCGCTTCCCGCAGCTCGCCCATGCGGTGGCGGGCTACAACGCGGGCCCCAAAAACGTCGAGAAGCATCGGGGGATCCCCCCCTTTACCGAGACCCAGAACTACGTGGTCCGCGTGCTCGACCTCTACGACCACCTTCGCGACGCCCGTCCGGTGGTGCCGGAGGACGTCCCCGCTTACGAGGCGGGGCGGTGAGCGAAGGGCCCCCAGTCGGGGGCGCGTCACCCCGACGGAGCCCCATGGAGCAGCACCAGAAGCGGCGGGACGGATTCTGGAACATCCCCAACAGCATCACCGTCGCGCGCATCGCGATGGTGCCGTTCATGGTCTTTTTGCTGTGGGACGACCCGAGCCCCACAGAGACCTGGGCGGCGTTCGTGATCTTCGTCGGCGCGATGATCACGGACATCCTCGACGGCTGGCTCGCCCGGCGCTGGAACTTGGTCAGCCCCGCCGGCGCCTACCTCGACCCCCTCGCCGACAAGCTCATGGTCACCACCACCCTCGTCATGATGGTGGAGCGGAGCTGGGTCCCGGCCTGGCTCGTGGCGCTGCTCATCTGCCGAGAGTTCGCCATCACCGGCCTGCGCGGCATCGCCAGCCAGGAGGGCATGGTGATCAGCGCGAGCACGCTCGGCAAGTTCAAGACGGCCTACCAGGGCACAGCCTTGGGCGTGATGCTGTGGACGCCCCACACCTTCGGCCTGAACCCGCACGTCACCGGCCTCGCCTTCCTCTACATCGCCACGTTCTTCTCTTTGGCCAGCGCCTCGGAGTACATGATCCAGTTCTTCGCGCAGGGCGCCGGCAAGGTCAAACGACCGGAGGGCTGAGGCGGCGTTGGCGGGCGGTCTCGGCGATGCCCGCTGGCAGCAGCATCTGCGGTCGCCAGTCGAGCGCTGCGCCCGCGCGCTGGATGTCGGCGTGGGTGCGCGGAACGTCGCCCGGCTGATCGGGCAGGTGCAGGCGGTGCACCGGGCGGCCCACGGCGAGCTCAATGGCGTCCACCAGGGCGTCCAGGCGGATCGGTGCGCCGCTGCCGATGTTGTAGACGCCAAAACCGATGGGCCGGTCGAGGGCCGCGAGGATGGCGTCCACGGCGTCTCCGACCCAGGTGAAGTCTCGCAGCGCGGACCCGTCGCCGAAGATCGGCACGGGCTCACCATTCAGCGCGCGCTCGATGAACAGGGCGATGGCCATGGCCGGGCGCTGGCGGGGGCCGTAGACGGTGAAGAAGCGCAGGCAGCGCGCCTGAAGGCCCCAATCGGAGTGCGCGGAGTAGAGGAACAGCTCGCAGGCGCGCTTGGTGGCGGCGTAGGGGCTGACGGGGTGGCCGACGTCGTCGTCCTCGGTGAAGGCGTGGGCGTCGGCGCGGCGGCCGTAGACGCTGCTGCTGCTCGCGAACACGAGGGGCACCGGTCGCGCGCGGATGGCGGAGATGAGCTCCAGCGTGCCCCGCACGTTGACGTCCTCGTAGAGGAGCGGGTCGGCGAGGCTCTCGCGCACGCCTGCCCGCGCGGCGAGGTGCACGACCGCGTCGGCGCCGTTGAGGGCCTCGCGGACCGCATGTCCGTCCCGCAGATCGCCTTGCACCAGCCGGACGGGCAGCCCGGCGAGGTTCTCCTGCTTCATCTCGATGGCGTAGGCGTCGTCAAAGTTGTCGAGGACCGTGACCGCCCGACCCGCGCGCAGCAGCGCCCGACAGAGGTGACCGCCGATGAAGCCGGCGCCGCCGGTGACCAAGA